>JBOHDU010000419.1:0-2338 GCA_050700615.1 Nocardioidaceae bacterium | reverse complement strand
TCTGCGGATCCGGTCGTATGAAGGGTCGAAGCCGACAAAAAGCTTCGTCAGAGATGCCTTGCAGTCGGGTTTCCGTGCATGAAACTCCCAGGAGTAGTGAATATCGGCAGGTCCATGTCACCCTGTAGCCGTGACGAGTGCGGGGGTGGATCGAGTCCTGCCAACTCAGACGATCACGACAGAGTTGAGTGCCCTGGCGCGGGCCGCGCGCGCCGGCGGGATGTTCGAGACCGAGACTCTGCTCCGCCGGGTCCGTCTCGTGGCGCATCGCTACTCGGTGGCGCGGCTGTGGCCGCTTCCCGGTGGTACCCACCTCGCTGAGGACGTGGCTCAGGAGACCTGCCTGGCCGTGCTGGCCGCGCTCCCGCGCTACCGCGATTCGGGGGCGCCGTTCGAGGCGTTCGTGCGCGGCATCGCGGCCAAGAAGGTCGCCGACGCGCGGCGAGCGATGCGGCGTACGCCGGTCTCGACGGAGGAGGTTCCCGACGTCGTCGACAGTGCCCCGACCCCCGAGGAACGTCTGGTCTTCGCGAGTGAGACCGAGGCTGTATCGAATCTGCTGAACCGGCTCCCGGCAACACTGCGCGACGTGATGGTCCTGCGGGTGCTCATCGACTTGTCGACGCGCGAGACCGCGGCCACGCTCGGCATGTCGGCTGGTGCGGTCAGGGTCGCGCAGCACCGCGCCCTGTGCAGGTTGAGGGAGTATGTCACCTCGAACCACTGCTCATCTGGCACGCACCCAGATAGCTGACCACCCAGACGGCAGGGGTCGCGGCCGACTTGCGTCGGGCTCGCTGGGCACGCCTCACCCGCTGGGCGATTCGCCGGCTGAGTCGCCGTACGATGACCCCATGGAGCTCACCGCAGCCGGCGTGCCGGACAAGTTCAGCACGCTCGGACTCACCTTCGACGACGTGCTGCTTCTCCCTGGCGAGACCGATTTTGCTCCCAGTGAGATCGACACGACGACGCGCCTCACGCGAGAGATCTCGGTGCGCATTCCGCTGGTCTCCAGCGCAATGGACACGGTCACCGAGGCGCGGATGGCAATCGCGATGGCGCGCCAGGGTGGTCTCGGGGTGCTGCACCGCAACCTCTCGATCGAGGACCAAGCCGCCCAGGCCGATCTCGTGAAACGTTCCGAGTCGGGCATGATCACGCACCCGGTCACCGTCGGACCCGACGCCACCATCGACCAACTCGACGAGCTGTGCGGGCGTTATCGGGTGTCGGGTCTGCCGGTCGTCGACCAGCAGAGTGTGCTGCTCGGCATCATCACCAACCGCGACCTGAGGTTCATCCCCACTCGAGAGTGGGGCTCGCGTCGGGTTCGGGAGATCATGACGCCGATGCCGCTGGTCACTGCGCGGGAAGGTATCGGATCCGACGACGCCGCTGCGCTCCTGGCCAAGCACAAGATCGAGAAGCTGCCACTCGTCGACGACGCGGGGCGGCTTACCGGCCTCATCACCGTCAAGGACTTCGTCAAGTCCGAGCAGCACCCGCATGCCACCAAGGACGCCGACGGGCGGCTGCGCGTGGGCGCCGCGATCGGCTACTTCGGCGATGCGTGGCAGCGGGCGACGACCTTGGTCGATGCGGGCGTCGACGTGCTCGTCGCCGACACGGCCCATGGTCACGTCCGCGTGATGCTCGAGATCGTGAAGCGGCTCAAGTCCGACCCGGCCACTCGTGGTGTCCAGGTGATCGGCGGAAACGTGGCGACCGCGGCCGGAGCGCGTGCGTTCGTCGAAGCGGGAGCCGACGCCGTCAAGGTGGGCGTCGGCCCAGGCTCCATCTGCACCACCCGGGTCGTGGCCGGAGTCGGAGTCCCACAGGTCACGGCGATCCACCTGGCTGCGAGCGAATGTCGTCGGGCAGGGGTCCCCGTCATCGGCGATGGCGGGCTCCAGTACTCCGGCGACATCGCCAAGGCGATCGTCGCCGGCGCCGAGACCGTGATGCTGGGCTCGCTCCTCGCCGGGTGCGACGAGAGCCCGGGCGAGCTCGTCTTCATCAACGGCAAGCAGTTCAAGAGCTATCGCGGAATGGGCTCGCTCGGTGCCATGTCGTCGCGGGGCAGGAAGTCCTTCTCCCGGGACCGCTACTTCCAGGCAGAGGTCGGCAGCGACGACCAGCTCATACCGGAGGGCGTCGAGGGTCAGGTGCCATACCGCGGCCCACTCGCGTCGGTGGCCCAGCAGCTGGTCGGCGGGCTGCACCAGTCGATGTTCTACGTCGGGGCGGCGACGATGCCGCAGCTGCAGGAGCGCGGCCGGTTCATCCGGATCACCGCAGCCGGCCTGAAGGAGAGCCACCCGCACGACATCAAGAT
>JBOHDU010000418.1:0-3441 GCA_050700615.1 Nocardioidaceae bacterium | reverse complement strand
GGCCAGGGGTGCCGACACGTGATCACTGTCGGCGAGGCTGCCACCACCGCGGGCCGTGCCTACCGGCGCGGAGATCTCGAAGAGCCCAGGGTCATCCACGAGCACAGCCTACGGGTGGTGGACCCGCTGCCGGAGTGCGTGCACGCGATCCCTTGGCCGGGGCCAGCGGGCTGGCGGAGTCCCGCTCAGCTCACCTCGAGCGAAGGCTCGTCGGCCTTGTGGGCCTGCGAGCCACCGCCGGTGCCGTTCTCGGTCGAGGTCGACTGCTCGGGCTCGGTCGCGATGACCTGGAGCGGCTCGGCGAAGTGGCAGGCCACCAGGCGACCGCCGATCTGCAGCAGCGGCGGCTCCTCGGCTGCGCAGATCTCCTGCGCCTTCCAGCAGCGGGTGCGGAACCGGCAGCCACTCGGTGGGTTGACCGGGCTCGGCACGTCGCCCTCGAGCCGGATGCGCTCGACCCGACCGCCGATCGTGGCCTGCTTGATGTCAGGTGCCGCCGACAGCAGAGCCTGTGTGTAGGGGTGGTGCGGGGTCTTGTAAATGCTCTCGCGGTCGCCGATCTCGACGATCTTGCCGAGGTACATGACCGCGACACGGGGGCAGAAGTGCCGCACGATGGCCAGGTCGTGGGCGATGAAGAGGAACGCAATGCCCATCCGCTTCTGCAGATCCTGCAGCAGGTTGACCACCTGGGCCTGGATGGACACGTCGAGCGCCGAGACGGGCTCGTCGGCCACGATGAGCTTCGGCTCCAAGGCGAGCGACCGCGCGATCCCGATCCGCTGGCGCTGGCCACCGGAGAACTCGCTCGGGTAGCGGTTGAAGTGCTCCGGGTTGAGCCCCACCAGCTCGAGCAGCTCCTGGACCTTGCCCAGCACCTGCTTCTTGGGGACGGTGCGGTGCACCTGCATGGGCGTGCCGACGATCTTGCCGACGGTGTGGCGGGGGTTCAACGACGAGTAGGGGTCCTGGAAGATCAGCTGGATCTCACGGCGGTAGGGCATCATGTCGTGCCGGTTGAGATGGGAGATCTCGTGGCCCTCGAACTTGATCGACCCCGACGTCGGGTCGTAGAGCCTGGTGATCACTCTGCCGGTCGTGGTCTTGCCGCACCCCGACTCGCCGACCAGCCCCAGCGCCTCGGCACGGTGCACCGTCAACGAGACACCGTCGACGGCCTGCACCTGCCCGATCGTGCGCCGGATGACCCCGGATGACTTCACCGGGAAGTACTTGACGAGGTCGCTCACCTCGAGCAAAGGCGCCTCGGCCGACTCAGCCGGCTCAGATGCGTTCTGGGTCGCCGCCGCGGTCGTCTGCTCCGTCACCCGCCGATCTCCTCTTTGACTTGGTCTTCGTAGATCGCGTCGGGGTCGTCGAGGTGGCAGCGCAGCAGGTGGTCGGGCGTTCGCCCGGTTCGCAGTTCCGGCAGCTCGGTCTGACAACGGTTTCCGCTGACGCGGTCGGTGAACCGGCACCGCGGGTGGAACGCGCAGCCTGTCGGCGGCGACAACAGGCTGGGCGGCGTGCCGGGGATCGGCAGCAACGGAAGGCTGGGGTCACCGGCGACGTCAGGAATGCTGCTGAGCAAGCCCCAGGTGTAGGGCATCTCGGGATGACTCAGGATCTGCGAGCAGGGGCCCTGCTCGACGCAACGACCGGCGTACATCACGAGCACCTCGTCGGCGATCTCGGCGATGACCCCGAGGTCGTGAGTGATCATGATGACCGCGGAGCCGAACTCCTTCTGCATGTCCTGGATCAGGTCGAGGATCTGCGCCTGCACGGTGACGTCGAGCGCGGTGGTCGGCTCGTCGGCGATCAGCAGCTTCGGGTTGTTGACCAGCGCCATCGCGATCATGGCCCGCTGCCGCATGCCACCGGAGAACTGGTGCGGGAAGTCGTCGACCCGCCGATCCGGCTGGGGGATCCCCACCAGGTCGAGCATCTCGACCGCCCGCTTCCTGGCGACCGACTTCGACACCTTGTTGTGCAGCCGGTAGGCCTCGACGATCTGCCGGCCGATGGTGAAGAACGGGTGCAGGGCGGTCAGCGGGTCCTGGAAGATCATCGCGACCTCGCTGCCACGGACCTTGCGCATGGTGTGGTCCGAAGCCCCGACGATCTCGCGGCCACCCACGCGGATGGAGCCGGTCAGCCGGCTCCGCTTGATGTCGTGCAGGCCGAGCACGGCCATCGACGAGACGCTCTTACCGGACCCGGACTCACCGACGATGCCCAACGTCTCGCCCATGCCCACGGAGTACGACAGGTCGGTGACGGCCTGCACGAGGCCGTCGTAGGTCGGGAACTGGACGGTGAGATTCTCGACGACCAAAAAGGGGTCGCCAGCAGCACCGTCGCCAAGCTTCGGGTCGCCCTCCCTGGCTGGGCTCAGGACCTCGGTCATGCCAACCTAACTCTCGGATCGAGCACACTGTACAACAGGTCGACGAGCAGGTTGGCGATGACGATAAACACGGCTCCGACAAGCACAGTGGCCTGGATGACCGGGAAGTCCTGCTGCTGGATCGAGTACAGGCTGTACCAGCCGATGCCGTTGATCCCGAGGATCCACTCGGTGAAGACAGTGCCGCTCAGCAGGTAGGCAAAATCGATGCCGAACAACGTGATAACGGGCACGACGGCAACCCGCAGGGCATGTTTGAAGATCGTCTTGTTGCGACTCACCCCCTTCGCCGTCGCGGTCCGCACGTAGTCCTCGCCGAGCGAGTCGATCATGAAGCCTCGGCTGTAGCGCGCGTAGTTGGTCGACCCGGTGACCCCGAGGATCAGCCACGCCAGCAACATCCCCGACACCCAAGCGCCGGGACTCTGGAACGGGCTGGTATAGCCGGGCTGCGGGAAGATCCCCCACACCAGGTAGAGGTAGATGTAGGCGAGCAGGACCACCAGGTAGTACGGGATCGAGCTCACCAGCAGGCTGCTGGTCACGAGAGACTTGTCGGCGACGGTAGCTCGCCATCGCGCCGCCAGCGAGCCCAGCACCAGTCCGATCCCGAGGTAGAGGAACCCTCCCACGATCGCGATCGACAAGGTGGGCGGGAAGTACGTCTTGAGGATGTCGGTGATGCTTTGCTGGGTGCGGTAGGAGATGCCCAGGCAGGGTGCCGGGCAGTTGTAGGTCGCGCCCATCTGGATCTTGCGGCCGACGAAGATGCCCTTGGCCCACACGCCATAGGCGCTGAAGACGCTCTGGTCAAGGCCCAGCTCGTGGGTGATCTGCGCCTGCTTCTGGGCCGTGCAGTGCCCATTGTTCGTGCAATAGTTCGCTGCCACGTTGGTCTGCCCGAGGAAGAACAGGGCGAAGACGAACATCGACGTCAAGATGACGACCAGCAATGCCGAGAAGAGACGGCGGACGATATAGCCGGCCATGGCGGAGACCTACTTCTGCTCAGTGGTGGTGTGGGGTGGGCC
>JBOHDU010000417.1:0-8466 GCA_050700615.1 Nocardioidaceae bacterium | reverse complement strand
CGAACTGGCCCATGTTCTCGGTGTTGATCCGGAAGTAGGCCTGCAGCGGGATCTCGACGTGCACGCCGGGGGGCACGTAGACGAACGACCCGCCTGACCACACCGAAGTGTTGAGGGAGGCGAACTTGTTGTCGCCGACCGGGATGATCGAGCCGAAGTACTCCTTGAAGATGTCCTCGTGCTCTCGCAACCCGGTATCGGTGTCGACGAAGATGACACCTTGCTCCCCGAGGTCCTCGCGGATCTTGTGGTAAACGACCTCGGACTCGTACTGCGCGGCCACTCCGGCCACCAGTCGCTGCTTCTCGGCCTCGGGGATACCGAGCCGGTCGTAGGTCGTCTTGATGTCGTCGGGGAGCTCCTCCCATGACGAGGCCTGCTTCTCGGTCGACCGGACGAAGTACTTGATGTTGTCGAAGTCGATGCTGCTGAGGTCGGCTCCCCAGGTCGGGAGCGGTTTGCGGTGGAAGAGCTTGAGTCCCTTGAGACGTCGCTCGAGCATCCACTCCGGCTCGCCCTTGCGGCCAGAGATGTCACGCACGACCGCTTCGTCGAGGCCACGGTGGGCGCTGGCGCCGGCGTCGTCACGGTCGGCCCAGCCGTACTCGTAGCGTCCGATGCCCTCGAGCTCGGGGTTGCGCTGCTCAATCGATGTCATGAAGCTTTCCTCCCAGTCGGGGTGGAGTCTCGGGTCTTTCTGGTGGCCAGGCCCGCGGTCGTGGTGATCGCATGTGGGTCGGGCACGTTTGTGGTGCACACCCCATCGCCGTTGGCGATGGTTGCGAGGCGCTGGACATGGCGCCCGAGCAGTCTCGCGAAAACTTCGGTCTCGGCCTCACACAGCTGCGGAAACTCGGCAGCGACATGAGCGACCGGACAATGGTGCTGGCACAGCTGGTCGCCGACCGGAGCCGTGTGGACCGACGCAGCGTATCCGTCACGGGTCAGGGCCTCGGCAAGGACCCCCGCTCGCTCGGACACGCCGGCCGAGCCCACCAGAGCCCGGTAGCGCTCCTCGAGGTCGGCAGTACGCCGCCGTGCGAACTCGGTGACCGCCTCCTGGCCGCCGGACTCCCTGAGGTAGCGAAGCATGCTCAGCGCGAGGTCGTCGTAGGCCTGGAAGAACGTGTCGCGGCCGGAGTCGGTCAGCACGAAGACCTTGGCGGGCCTCCCGCGGCCGCGGGAAGCGGAAACGCGGGGCTCCCGCGCCTCCACCGCACCCTCGGCAAGGAGATGGTCGAGGTGGCGCCGAACCGCCGGAGGGGTCAGCGCCAGCCGGTCGGCGAGTGCGGCGGCCGTCGACGGGCCGTTGGCGAGGATCGAGCTCGCGACCCGTTCGCGGGTGGGCGCGTCGTCGGCAGGAAGGGCCGACGAAGTCGGTGAGCCTCCGCGCAGCACAGATCGGACCGGCTGATCGGCGGCCGGCTCGCGACGGGTGGGGTGCACCCGGGCTCGCTGGTTTTTCACAACACCATTGTGTCGTAATTCGGCGCGCGCATCAAATACGGCGCGCTTGGTGCGGAGAACAGCGGTATGGCAGATCACGATGCGGGCTCGACCCGGCAGCGACGGGGACCCGACACCTCCCTACACTTTGACCGTGAGTTCCCCGGCGGTTGCCGTCACCGACCTCGTCATGACCTACGGCGAGAAGAAGGCGGTCGACCGGCTTTCGCTGACGGTCGAGACCGGTTCGATCACCGCCATCCTCGGGCCCAACGGCGCCGGCAAGACGACCACGATCGAGACGTGCGAGGGCTACCGCACACCTCAGTCGGGCTCGGTCCGCGTGCTCGGCCTGGATCCGCGTCGCGATCACCGTCAGCTCGCGGCCCGCATCGGGGTGATGTTGCAGTCGGGTGGTGCCTGGTCCGCCGTGCGAGCCGACGAGATGCTCGCCTTCGTCGCGTCCCTGTACGCCCATCCGCTGCCGCTCGAGCCGCTCTCCGAACGCCTCGGGCTCGGGTCGTGCGGCCGGACCCCGTACCGACGCCTCAGTGGCGGGCAACAGCAGCGGTTGGCCCTCGCGCTGGCCGTCGTCGGGCGTCCGGAGCTGGCGTTTCGCGACGAGCCGACGGCCGGGCTCGACCCGCAGGCACGGCTGGCCACCTGGGATCTGGTCGGAGACCTGGCTCGTGATGGGGTCACGGTGGTGCTGACGACCCATTACATGGAGGAGGCGGAGCGACTCGCGACCTGGCTGCACATCGTCGACCATGGCCAGGTGCTGGTGTCCGGCTCTCCGCAGGAGCTGACGTCGCGCTGGGCTCACCACACTGTCACGTTCCGAGCCCGCCCGGGCCTGGACACCGCGTCGCTGCGGAGCTCGCTTCCCACCGACAGCAAGGTGACCGAGACCACACCTGGCGCTTACCGAGTCGACGGTGAGGTCACCCCCGAGACGCTGGCGGCTGTCACGTCGTGGTGCGCCGCGCAGGGTGTGATGCCCGAGCAGCTCGCCGTCGAGAAACACACACTCGAGCAGGTCTTCCTCGAGCTGACCGGTCGCGAGCTGCGCTCATGACGGCGCTGACGTTCACCCCGGCGACGGGGTCCCGGCCGCTCGGCCGACTCGTGCTCGCGCATGCCGGCATGGAGACGCGGCTGATGGTGCGCAACGGTGAGCAGCTGCTGCTCGCGCTGGTCATCCCCGTGCTGCTGTTGTTCGGCGGGGACGAGGCAGGGGGCGTCGTAGACCTAGGTTCGGGTCGCCGGATCGACGTGCTGACGCCCGGCGTGCTCGCGCTGGCCGTGATGTCGACGTCGTTCACCTCGCTGGCGATCGCAACCGGATTCGAACGGCGCTACGGCGTGCTGAAACGTCTCGGTGCCTCCCCACTCCCCCGGGGCGGCCTGCTTCTAGGCAAGGTGCTGTCGTTGCTGGCCGTCGAGGTCGGCCAGGTCGTGGTCATCTCGGTCGTGGCCCTGCTGCTCGGTTGGCACCCGCAAGGCGGGGCCCTCGCTGCCCTTGCCTCGGTGTTGCTGCTGGTTCTCGGCACAGCATCCTTCGCCGGGCTCGGGCTGCTGATGGCCGGGACGCTGCGTGCCGAGGCAACGCTGGCAGGCGCCAACCTCGTCTACGTCATCCTGCTCGTGGCTGGCGCGGTCGTCGTACCTCTGTCGTCCTACCCGTCCTTCATGCGCGAGGTGGTGGCCGGGCTGCCCTCCGGCGCGCTCGCCGAGGGTTTGCGCGAGGTCCTCACGGGACAGGGCCTCGACTGGGCCCGCGTCCTCGTGCTCGCGATCTGGGCCGTGGTCGCCGGCTTCCTCACGACGAGGACCTTCCGGTGGGAGTGATCCAGCAGGAGTCGCGCCGCTCCCGCCGGGGAGCCCTGGACTGGCTGCTGGCCCCGTCGCGCACGACGATGCGACGGCTGGCCATCGCCTCGCTGGCCTCCAACATCCTGCTCGTCGTCACAGGCGGCGCGGTGCGACTCACCGGCTCGGGGCTGGGCTGCCCGACCTGGCCGCAGTGCACCGACCAGTCGTTGGTGGCCCGGGACGCGTTGGGCATCCATGGCTTCATCGAGTTCGGAAACCGGCTGCTGACGTTCCTGCTCGTCGCGATCGCGATCCTCACCTGGCTCGCGGCGATGCGTTACCGGCCGACGCGGAGCTCGCTGCGGTGGCTAGCGACCGCCATCGCGCTGGGGATCCCGCTTCAGGCGGTGGTCGGAGGGATCACGGTTCTCACCGAGCTCAACCCATGGGTGGTCGCCTTCCACCTGCTGACCTCGCTCGCGATCATCGGCGTCGCCGTCGTGCTGATTCGCCGGGTGGACGAGGATGACCGTGCCCCCGTGGCGACGGTCCCCCGGCCGGTCGTGCTGCTCGGACGGGCGACGTTCGCCGCCGCGTGGCTCGTCCTCTACGCCGGCACCATCGTGACCGGCTCGGGACCCCATGCCGGCGATGCCAGGGCCCCGCGCACCGGCCTCAGCCCCGCCGCGATGAGCGAGCTGCACGCCGACCTCGTGTTCCTGCTGGTCGGGCTGACGATCGGCACCGTCGTCGCGCTCCACACCGTGCATGCGCCCGAGCGTGCCCGCCGGGCCGCGACCTGGCTGCTCGGGATCGAGCTCGCACAGGGAGTCGTCGGTTACACGCAGTACTTCACCGGGCTCCCGATCGGCCTGGTCGCGGTGCACATGCTCGGTGCCGCGCTGGTCAGTGCCGCAGCGGCCTGGGTGCTGCTGGGCCTGCGCGATCGTGGCGTCCAGCGCACCTGACCGAGGCCCGAGCCGACTCATCGCCCGACACTCGGCGGGTCTTTGGGTGGCTCTCAGTTTCGCCGACTAACCTCGGCAAGCGAAGCCTGACGGTCCGACCCCGCACGCACCGACTGGAGACCCTCGATGACCTGGCGCACTCGCCATCTGGTTGCGGCCTGCCTGGTCGTCCTCGTGGTGGCCGGATGCTCGGGCGGCTCCGGCTCGACCGCGCCGAGCGGCGCCAACAACACCCGGACGATGACTGTGGGCGCGAACAGCCCCGGATCGACGCGGAGCAGCGACGGCGCAACCAGGCGCGCCGTCCCTCTGTCCCCACCGTTCCAGCACCCGCTGCCCGGGATGCCGCCGGCGGCCGGCAACGACGTCTATGCCGCCACCGGACCCGGTAACGTGCAACCCAGGATCGCCCACGAGCCGCACTACGTCTACGTGCCGAACTCGTACGGCGCGCCGATCACGACCGTCATCGACGCGCGCACCCACAAGGTGGTCCGGATCCTGCACACGGGTGAGCTGTCGCAGCACGTGACCCCGTCGTGGGACCTGAAGACGTTGTACGTCGAAGCCAGTGCGGCCAACCGGATCGTCGCGATCAACCCCCGCACCGGCCGGATCGAGCACCGGTATCGCGTGACCCGCCCGTACAACCTGTACTTCACCCCGAACGGCAAAGCCGGCATCGTGATGGCCGAGCAGGACAACGAGATCCTGTTCACCAACCCGCACACATTCAAAGTCAGGACCATCGTGTCCGACCCCTCCTGCCTCGGGCCGAACCACGCCGACTTCTCGGCCAACGGGCGCTACTTCCTGGTGACATGTGAGTTCTCCGGGAGCATGCTGAAGGTCTCGACCCTGGGCGAGAAGGTGGTCGGCAGGCTTCAGCTGGGTCCGGGCAGCCAACCTCAGGACGTGCGGCTGTCCCCCGACGGGAAGACGTTCTACGTCGCCGACATGGGCCGCAACAAGCTGCTTCGCATCGGCTGGCGCAAGCTCAAGGTGATCGGCAGCACTGCCATGCCCGACATGCCGCACGGCATCTATCCGAGCCGGAACGGCAAGTTCTTGTATGTCTCCGATCGGGGGGCGGGCGAGGTCAGCGTCGTCTCCTTGGCCACGAACAAGATCGTCGACACCTGGAGGGTTCCCGGCGGCGGCAGCCCCGACATGGGCGGGATCTCGGCCGACGGCAGGATCCTGTGGCTCTCCGGCCGCTACAACGGCCAGGTGTACGGATGGAACACCACGACCGGCAAGCTGGTGGCTCGGATCCAGGTCGGTGGCAGTCCGCACGGCCTGTTGGTCTGGCCGCAGCCGGGTCGCTACTCACTCGGTCACACCGGAAACATGCGCTGATGCCGGGCTGCACCGGCGCCGATCGAGTGTGTCGGTGCCGGCGACTGACCGCACTCGCTGCGGCCTCGTTGCTGCTGCTCGTCCCGCTGGCGGCGTGCAGCGGCACTCCGAGTGCGGGGCCGGCCTCCCCGGAGCACCGCCCCACCGCCACCACCTCGTCCGCCCGACCGGGCGACGCCATCACATCCTCGACGTCGCCCACCGGTCCGCCCGCCCATCTGTCGGTGACCAGGGCGCCCTGGTCGTTGCGCCAACCGGTCGGTCGGGAGGCGGCGGTCGCCGTACCGGGCGGCATCGTCGTCGCCGGCGGGCTGGTGGCAGGCGACCAGTCCACCGCGGCAGCCTGGCAGGTCGACCTGCACACCGCGACGGTCACCGCGCTTCCCGACCTGCCCGTCCCGGTGCACGACGTAGGCGGTGCGCTGCTCCAAGGAGACCCGATGGTCTTCGGAGGCGGCAACGCAACGGAGCAGGACGTCGTACAACGGCAGACCGCCGGGTCGCGCTGGCGGGTCGTCGGCCATCTGCCGGCCGCCAGATCCGACCTCGTCGCCGCACGCGTCGGCCGTCGGGTGGTGCTGATCGGCGGCTACAACGGCAGCACGCAGGCACTCGCCGACATCCTGGCCAGCTACGACGGCAGGCAGTTCCGCGTCATCGGCCGGCTCGCCGTTCCCGTCAGGTACGCCGCGGTGGCCGTCGCCGACGGCGGGATCTGGGTGTTCGGAGGCGAACGCAGCGGCGCGATGGTCGACGTTGTCCAGCGCATCAACGCCAGGACCGGGCGCGCCCGGGTCGTGGCGCACCTGCCGGCCCCGCTCGGCCATGCCGCCGCAGTCCGCCTCGGACAACGGATCTTGATCGCGGGTGGCCGGCCCTCGTCGGACACGGTCACTGCCCGGCTGTGGTGGTTCGACCCAGGCACTCGGCGGTTCAAGCCCGCCGGGCGGCTGCCTTACCCACTCGCCGACACGGCGGTCGCGACCACCCCCGTCGGGACCTATCTCGTCGGTGGCGAGACACCCGGCGTGACCCGGCGAGTCCTGCTGGTCAGGCTCGGTTGACCCCCGGACGGGTCGAAGGTCGGTGGCCTCGGGGCGTCAGCCCTCAGCCCGGCGGATGCGGCCTCAGTGGATGAGCAGCGGGTCGATCGCCACAGCGAGGAAAAGCAGGGCCAGGTAGGCGTTCGACCAGTGGAACAGCCGCATCGCCTTCAGCTGTACGGGGTCGGCCCCGGAGCGGGCGCGGAACCAGAGCGCGTGCGCCTCGAAGAGCAGGCAGCCACCGAGCACCAGGGCGACGACCGGGTAGAGCCAACCGGTGGACGCGACCGGCCACAGGACGAGGGACGTCGCGACCGTGACCCAGCTGTAGATGACGATCTGCCGACCAACCACAGACAGCGACGCGACGACCGGCAGCATCGGCACGTCGGCCGCCGCATAGTCGTCGCGGTAGCGGATGGCCAGCGACCAGAAGTGCGGTGGAGTCCAGAAGAACACCACCAAAAACAGCACGACGGGCGGCCAGCCGAGCGAACCGGTCACGGCGGTCCAGCCGATCAAGGCGGGGAAGCAGCCCGCAGCGCCGCCCCAGACGATGTTCTGTGCGGTGCGCCGCTTCAGCAACAGCGTGTAGCCGAGCACGTAGAAGACATTGGCGGCCAGCGCCAGCCCCGACGAGAGCCAGTTGACGGCGAAGCCGAGCAGCAGGGTCGCGACCACGCCGAGCGTGAGCCCGAAGACGAGAGCGGATCGCGTTGACACTTGGTGCCGCGGCAGCGGCCGGCGCCGGGTGCGGAGCATCCGCTCGTCGATGTCACGGTCGATCACGCAGTTGAGCGAGTTGGCGCTGCCGGCCGCCAGCGTTCCACCAGCAACCGTCGCCACAACCAGCCACAGGTGCGGAACCCCCCTCGCGGCCAAGAACATCACCGGGACCGTGGTCAGGAGCAGCAGCTCGACGATGCGAGGCTTCGTCAGGGCGACGTAGGCACCGACGACCTCGGCAAGGCGGGCGCGGTCCTGAGCCGGCGATGTCGCCGGACGCCGTGCGGAGCCTCGCTCGGGTGCTGCGGCCGGATCCTGGGAACGCACCGGGATCTGCGGATCGACAGCCGTCACAGGCACCTCGGACCACACTGCAGGAACGTGCCCCGACCGTCTCCACGGCCAGGGACCTGACGATCGGAAGTCTAGTGCGCGCGAGGACAGGTCCCTGCAGAGGGCTCGCGCGGACGTGAAGGGTGCGCAGTAGGCTCGCCGTGAGGTCCTCAGCGGTGGCGTTTCGTGCCGCCACGATCTACGAACTGACCGAAGATCAGGAAGGAACGCCACAGTGAGCAGCGCTCCCGACGACAGGTACACCACCCTCGACTGGACTGATGTCGACGAGCGCGCCGTCGACACTGTGCGGGTGCTCGCCATGGACGCCGTGCAGAGGGTCGGCAACGGGCACCCCGGCACCGCGATGAGCCTGGCACCGGCGGCGTACCTGCTGTTCCAGAAGCTGATGTGACACAATCCGGCCGATCCCGACTGGGTCGGCAGAGACCGGTTCGTGCTGTCCTGTGGCCACTCCAGCCTCACTCTCTACATCCAGCTGTATCTCGCCGGCTACGGCCTCGAGCTCGCCGACCTCAAGGCGCTACGCACCTGGGGCAGCCTGACCCCCGGTCACCCAGAGCACGGTCATACAGCCGGCGTCGAGACCACCACCGGCCCGCTCGGTCAGGGCGTCGGCAACGCGGTTGGGATGGCGATGGCGACCCGTCGCGAGCGCGGCCTCTTCGACCCCGACGCGAAGCGGGGCGACAGCCCGTTCGACCACGACGTGTTCGTGTTCGCGAGCGACGGTGACCTCGAGGAGGGCGTCAGCG
>JBOHDU010000416.1:0-14577 GCA_050700615.1 Nocardioidaceae bacterium | reverse complement strand
GGCCGACTCCGCGACCACCCGCGCCGCACCGGCGGTGGCTTCGCCGCCCGGGTTGCTCTGGCCCGGAGCCGTCTGGGCCCGGAGCCGCTCGGCCGCCTTTGCCGCCGTCGCAATCTCCTTGGGTTCGTTCGCCCGAGGATCGAGCGCATCGGGCGGTGGCACCGTCCACATCCACTCCTGCAAGCGGTCCTTCTCATGGGTGAGGTCACGAATGTCGAGCTCGGCGTACTCGAACTCCGGGGTCCAAAAGAGCGCGTCGAACGGGCACACCTCGACGCAGATGCCGCAGTACATGCATAGCGAGTAGTCGATGGCGAAGCGGTCCAGCATGTTGGTGCTGCGCCCGCGACCGCCGGGCGCCGGGGGCGGCACGGCCTCCTTGTGGGAGTCGATGTAGATGCACCAGGCGGGGCACTCGCGTGCGCAGAGCATGCAGGACGTGCAGTTCTCCTCCATCAATGCGATGACCCCCCGCGACCTCGGCGGCAGAGCGGGCTTGGCGTCGGGGTAGTGCGCGGTGACCGACCGGCGACTCATCGTCTGCCAGGTCACCTTGAGCCCATCGAACAGGCCCTTGCCGAAGACCCTCATCGCCACACCACCCCGACCGTCGTGATGATCAGCTGCAGCAGGACCAACGGCACCAGCACCGTCCAGGCCAGCTTCTGCAGCTGGTCCGCACGCATGCGCGGGTAGGCCACACGCACCCAGATCACCACGAACGAGACGAGCCCCACCTTGAGCAGAGTCCACAGCCAGCCCAGCGCGCCGGCCACGGGGCCATGCCAGCCGCCGAGGAAGAGCACGGTCGTGAGCGCGGCGAGGACGACGATGCCGGCGTACTCGGCCAGCAGGAACAGGGCGAACCTGATCCCGGTGTACTCGGTGTAGGGCCCGAAGATGATCTCCGCGTCGGCGACCGGCATGTCGAACGGCGGCCGCTGCAGCTCGGCCAGGCCGGCCACGAAGAAGACGACCATCGCGGGCAGCTGCCACAACAGCCACCAGGGGGTCCAGGCCTCGATGATCCCGGCCAAGGACACCGTACCGGCCGCCATCGCCACCGAGGCCGCTGCCAGCACGAACGGCAGCTCGTACGCGAGCAGTTGCGCTGCCACCCGGAGCGAGCCGAGCAGCGAGAACTTGTTGGCGCTTGCCCAGCCGCCCATGATGGAGCCCAGAACGCCGATGCTCATCACGGCCAAGGCGAAGAAAAGGCTCGGGTTGAGCCAGCTCGCCGCCGCGTGCGGGGCGATCGGGATCGCGACGAGTACGAAGAGATACGGCAACAGCGCCACGGCGGGAGCCAGTCGGAACACCGAACGGTCAGCAGCCGCGGGGAGCACGTCCTCCTTCTGGGCGAACTTGACCCCGTCGGCCACCAGCTGGGCCCAGCCGTGGAAGGCGCCTGCGTACATCGGACCGACTCGCGACTGCATGTGCGCCATCACCTTGTGCTCGGTCTGGCCGACCACCAGGGGCAGCACCAAGAACGCCACGAGCACGACGAGGATGCGCAGAACCAGATCCCACCAGTCGATCACGATGGCCCGCCCCCGCCGCTCACTTCGTGGGCCCTCGAGGGGTCACGCCCGCAGCCTGACCCCACTCCCCGGGATCGGGAACGCCTGGTGGACGCATCCGTCGCCGGCCCGGAGACGCTGCGGTGTCTCGGTCGCTCTCGCCGGGCTCCTTGGCTCCGGGCCAGGGCTTGACGACCCGCGAAGCGAGCACGAAATCCTTGCGCAGGGGGTGTCCCTCGAAGCCATCGGGCAGCAGCAGACCCCGCATGTCGTCGTGGCCACGGAAGCCGACGCCGAACATCTCGTGCGTCTCGCGCTCATGCCAGGCCGCTCCCGCGTAGACCCCGCAGATGCAGTCGAGCACGGGCTCGTCGCGGGTGATGCGAGTCCGTAGCAGGAGCGCGTCGGTGACTCCGACCCCCGGCGCGGCCACATGGGCGACGACGCTGAAGCCCGAGTCGAGCTCATCGACGGCGGTGAGGAAGTCGAAGAATGAGCACCCGAGGTCGTCGCACGCTCGGCGTGCCGCGGCGGCCCAGAGCTCTGCTGACACGTCGACCGTCACCGTGCCGAAAGCGGTGTCAGGGGCGACGTCGTACGCCGCCTGCACGCGCTCGACCCAGGTCATGACCGGTCCCGTGGGGCTCCCAGCAATGGCCGCGTCAACCGGGCCGCCAACGATACATGTCTCTTGGCCGGTGCCGTGGCTGACGCGTAGCGCTCGGCGAGGGACTCGGTCGCGATCTTCTCCTGCAGCCGAACGATCCCCTGCAGCAGCGCCTCCGGACGTGGTGGGCAGCCGGGGACGTAGACGTCGACGGGAATGATCTGGTCGACACCTTTCGTGACGCAGTAGGAGTCCCAGTATGGGCCGCCGGAGTTGGAGCACGATCCGAAGGAGATAACGTACTTCGGCTCCGGCATCTGCTCGTACAGCCGCTGAACCGCCGGTGCCATCTTGTCGGTCACGGTGCCGGAGACCACCATCAGATCTGCCTGCCGCGGGCCGGGAGCGAAGGGGATGACACCCAGCCGGATGAAATCGTGCCTGGCCATCGACGTCGCGATGAACTCGATGGCGCAGCAGGCAAGCCCGAAGTTGAACACCCAGAGCGAGTACTTGCGGCCCCAGTTGAGGATATAGCGGGCCGGCTGGGGTGCCAGCCTCTGCAGCCCGCCCACGGTCGGCATCGGCAGGTCGACGGGAGCGCCCACGGTCGGTGTCACGTCCACGTCAGCACACCCTTGCGCCACGCGTACGCCAGTCCAACCGTGACGACGCCGATGAAGACGCCCATCTCACCGATCGTCCCCGATCCGAGTCCCTCGAACACGGTCGCCCACGGGAACAGGAAGATCGCGTCAACCGCGAAGACGACGTAGAGGTAGGCGAACACGTAGTAGCGCACGTGCATCTGCGCCCAGCCCTGCCCGACCGGATCCACTCCGCACTCGTAGCTGAGCAGCTTCTGGGGCGTCGGTCTCGCGGGTCGCAGCAGGCGGTTGGTGGCAAGGACAGCCGTGACGAGGCCGACTCCGACCACGATCACAGCGAGCACCGGCAGGTAGGTCGACAGATAGGCGTGGTACCCGGCGCTCATGGGTCCAAACTAGCGTCACCGGCCCCGCAACGCTCCCTCGCCGTGCGGGCTGAGATCCGGGCAAGGACAATCCCCCTCATGTCCGACTGCAGCCCAGCGTGCACACCCACCTGAACGTCGGGACACCAGTCGTCGCGGACGAATCGTGGCCGTGACCACTAGCCGCGGCACGGGCCGCGGGACTAGGGTCGGTAACCAGGGCAGGACGAACCAACACTGTAAGTCACCGACTCCCCCGTGTCCGGGCTTGCCTGCCGGGGCGGCCAACCAAAGCCGGTGACCCGACGACTTGCTCCGGGCGCGCCCGCCATGCGCTGTTTGGGCCCGCCCGGAGCACTGCCCCAAGGCGATGACGCCTCGACGGCTCCGCTGGTGTGCTATTCGGGAGCGTCCTTGCGCAAGAAGGTCAGCACCGTGCCCGCGACGATCAGAATCAGGGTGATCCAGAAGGAGAACCCGTGACCGAATCTGACACTGCCACAGATGTTTGAATCCGCCGACGGAGCGGACTCGACCTGCTTTGACATCCCAGTTTGTCCCCATTGGGGCGTGTCGCCGATGCCGTGACGTCCAAGGGTCAGGGCCTACGAACGCGCCCCCGACGTGCTCACGGCCACCGCGGTGATGAGGAACAGGATGGCGATCGCGAGTAGCACTGTACCGATGATGCCCAGGATGTACCCGGCGTTGGCGCTGCCGCGGCCGCCGAGTGCACCGTTCGACTGATCGATCTCCCGAACCGCCTTGTGCCCGATACTGAGGGCGAACGGCGCCAGGATCCCGCACACGACGAGACCGAGGATTCCCAGCACGAGTGCCGTCGTGGCATGCGGGTGGGTCCGCTGGGGGTATATCGGGTAGCCGGGAGGAGGTGGCGGCGGGTACGACATCGGTTGCCCCTTGGCGGCTCGGGCGCGGGCCCCCCCTCGGTCAGGATGCCCCGCGCGGCGGTACCCATTCATAGCAGGAAACCGAGCCGCGCAAGGACATTTCGGCACGTCAGGAGAGGTCACCCCGTCGCGCTAGTCGGCACCACCACTAGCCACTCACCACGCCGCTCGCGACCAAGATGAGCCGCACGAGACCGAAGATCAGCCAGGCTGTCACAGTGGCTCGGGCAGCCCTGCTCGACAGTACGCGACCCAGGTCGGGGAGGGGTCGTCCTCGCACCAAGGCCGCGACGACCGCACCGGCCAGAACCATGGTTGAGGCGAGCAGCACCACGCCGAACGGGTTGGCCGCAACCGATGACCCGATCCGGCCATGCAGGGCGAAGACCCAGGAGCGGGTGAGCCCACAACCCGGGCACGGAAGGCCGGTTGCCAGCCGGAACGGGCAGACGACCGGACCGTGCTCGGCCTGACTAGGGTCGATGACCGCCGCGACCACGACGCCCAGCAAGCCGACCGCGGCGACCAGGCCGGTCGATGGCCCCGTGGAAGGCCGGAAGAGCGCCGCCCGGATCTCAGCTGAGGGGGCGGCCATCTGCGTCCGGCAGCTTTCGCATCGCGACCAGGATGATGTCGATGATCGTCCAGATGCCCAGGCCGCCACACGTCAGCAGCTTGGCGATACCCAGACCGACCTGACCCAGGTAGAAGCGGTCGACTCCGAGCGATCCGAGGAATATCGAGAGAAGGAGCGCGATCAGCCACTCTTTCGAGGAGAAGAGCCCCGGCACCTGTCCGGCGGGGAACCACGGACCTGCGCCCAGCCGCACCGGCGCTTCGGAACGGAGGGTCCCATGCTGCGCCATCGTTGTCAGGTGCACGTAGGTGTAGGGGCCGATCGGCTGCCCCATGCTCTGGAGGTAGAACTCGTCTGGCCCGGGTGGAGGCGGCGGGTAACCGGCGTCTTGGGTCATGGGCGAGATACTAGTGTCCCGCAGTCGGGGGGACGGGTGTCCTGAGTCGGGAGTCGGGCGCGCTCGGCTGAGGGCGATGTCTCGTGGGCAGGGGCGTGTACGGGAAACTTCCCGGCGTAGACTGACAAAGCCAGGAAATCGTCGCGTTCCTAACGCGGAAATGGGGATGCAGTGACCAAGCAGGTCAAGCTGCTCGACCGGGTCATCATCCGATTTGCAGGCGACTCCGGCGACGGCATGCAGCTCACCGGGGACCGCTTCACCCAGGAAACCGCCGCCTTCGGCAACGACCTCTCGACGCTGCCAAACTTCCCCGCCGAGATCCGAGCACCGACCGGGACCCTTCCCGGCGTCTCCTCATTCCAGCTTCACTTCGCCGACCACGACATCCTGACGCCCGGCGATGCTCCCGATGTGCTCGTCGCGATGAATCCTGCCGCGCTGCGCGCCAACACCCCCGACCTGGCGGCCGGCGCGACCGTCATCGTGGACACGCACGACTTCACCAGTCGCAACCTCAAACGCGCCGGCTACGACGCTAATCCACTCGACGACGGGTCACTTGCGAGCTACCACGTGCACGCCGTCGACCTGACCAGCCTGACCGTCGAATCGATCAAGCAGTACGGACTGACCCGCAAGGACGCCGGCCGCGCCAAGAACATGTTCTCGCTCGGACTGCTGTTCTGGCTCTACGGCCGGCCGGTGGAGTCGACGGAGACATTCCTGGCCACGAAGTTCGCCAAGGACCCCGCGATCCGCGACGCCAACATCACCGCGTTCAAAGCCGGCTGGAACTTCGGCGAGACGACCGAGACCTTCGCGATCTCCTACGAGGTCAAGCCGGCCCAGATGGAGCCGGGCACGTACCGCAACATCTCTGGCAACCTCGCCCTCAGTTACGGCCTCGTCGCCGCTTCTCGCTGCTCGGGGCTGCCGCTGTTCCTCGGCGCCTACCCGATCACGCCGGCATCCGACATCCTGCACGAGCTCAGCAAGCACAAGCGGTTCGGCGTCACGACGTTCCAGGCCGAGGACGAGATCGCGAGCATCGGTGCGGCTCTCGGAGCGTCTTTCGGCGGCTCCCTCGGTGTCACCACCACGTCAGGGCCCGGAATCGCCTTGAAGAGCGAGACGATCGGCCTGGCTGTCGCGCTCGAGCTGCCGCTCGTCGTCGTCGATGTGCAACGCGGGGGCCCGTCGACGGGACTTCCGACCAAGACGGAACAGGCCGACCTGTTGCAGGCCATGTTCGGCCGCAACGGCGAGGCGCCGGTCGCGATCGTGGCACCCCAGTCGCCCGGTGACTGCTTCGACGCCGCGATGGAGGCGGTCCGGATCGCCGTCACCTACCGCACTCCGGTGATGCTGCTCTCCGACGGATACCTCGCCAACGGCTCCGAGCCGTGGCGGATCCCCGACGTCATGTCGCTCCCGGCGATCGAGCCGGGATTCGCGACCGAACCCAACCACGAGACCGAGTCCGGAGACAGCCAGTTCTGGCCCTACCTGCGGGACCCAGAAACGCTGGCCCGGCCGTGGGCGATCCCCGGCACCCCGGGGCTCGAGCATCGGATCGGCGGCCTGGAGAAGGCTGACGGCCACGGCGGCATCTCCTACGACCCGCGCAACCACGACCTGATGGTGCGCACCCGGCAGGCGAAGATCGACCGGGTTGCCGACACCATCGCACCGGTGCAGGTCGACGACCCCAGCGGCGCGGCCGATGTCTTGGTGCTCGGCTGGGGCTCGACCTATGGTCCGATCGGCGCCGCGTGCCGTCGGGTGCGCAACGAGGGTCACCGGATCGCGCAGGCACATCTGCGCCACCTCAATCCGTTCCCGGCCAACCTGGGCGAGGTGTTGGCAGGCTACCGTCGGGTCGTCGTACCGGAGATGAACCTCGGCCAACTGGCCCTGCTGCTTCGCGCCAAGTACCTCGTCGACGTGATCGGCTACAACCAGGTGCGGGGCCTGCCGTTCAAGGCAGCAGAGCTCGCCGACGTTCTCACCACCACAATCGAGGAATCCAGCAGATGAGCGACCTGTCCATGCCCGGGATCCGCGGCGTCCCCTTGTCCGAGGTGCCGGCGAATCGGAAGGACTTCACGTCCGACCAGGAGGTCCGGTGGTGCCCGGGCTGCGGTGACTACATCGTCCTGGCGGCCGTGCAGGGGTTCCTCCCGTCGCTGGGGCTGCGCCGGGAAAACATCGTGTTCGTGTCGGGGATCGGCTGTTCGTCGCGATTCCCCTACTACCTCGACACCTACGGCATGCACTCGATCCACGGTCGGGCCCCGGCCATCGCCACCGGTCTGGCGACGAGCCGGCCAGACCTGTCGGTCTGGGTGGTCACCGGCGACGGAGACGCCTTGTCGATTGGCGGCAACCACCTGATCCACGCCATGCGCCGCAACGTCAACCTGACGATCCTGTTGTTCAACAACCGCATCTACGGGCTCACCAAGGGCCAGTACTCACCGACCTCCGAGAAGGGCAAGATCACCAAATCGACGCCGATGGGCTCCATCGATCGACCCTTCAACCCGGTATCGCTCGCGCTGGGCGCCGAAGCCACCTTCGTCGCCCGCACGCTCGACTCCGATCGGGCGCACCTCACCGAGGTGCTGAAGGCGGCCGCTTCTCACCGGGGCACGAGCCTGGTCGAGATCTACCAGAACTGCCCGATCTTCAACGACGGCGCGTTCGACCTGCTCAAAGACCAGGACGAGGCCGAGGCGCGGATCGTCCGCCTCGAGCACGGTGCCCGGATCACGGTCGGAGATCGCGAGTTCACGCACGACGCGCATGCCGACGACCCGTCTCAGGCCTTCGAGCTGTCCCGGATCGACGACGGCTCTATGACCCATGTCCCGATCGGGATCTTCCGCCAGGTGGAGAGGCCGACGTACGACGACGGGGTGCGGGGCCAGATCGCCGCAGCACGGGACGGTCTGGGCGACGGAGAGCTCAGCGCGCTGCTCGCCGGAACCGACACCTGGACGATCTGACCCGACCGCCCCCGGCTCGTCACCAGCTCGTCGAGGAACTCAGCCGGGATCTCAACCGAGCGGGAGACGGTTCGGCAGCGCCACCGCTCAGGCGTGTTGCGTGGTGAACACACCGCTGTAGCTGCGGATGTAGCGTGTGCTGGGCGGCGTCATCACCTTCCACCACCACCGTCCGGTGACCGGCGCGCCCACCCGGAATCGCCAGACTCCGCGGCTGCCTGTGTTCTTTCGCCGCACCGTGTGCCAGGAGCAGCCGGCGCAGTGCCGCCTCTGCAGATAGATCACCTTGTGACCGTAGGCCGGGGTCACCCGGCCCCTGAACCTCGCGAAACTCGTGCCGTTGTGCAGCGAGGCGCCGAAGCGCCGGTGCACGAACATCTCTGTCACGCGCGACGACGGCTGCAGTTGCGCGCTGCCCCGGTAGACTGCTCGGTACTTCGCGTTGCCGACCGCATTGAAATGGAACACGAACTCCGAATAGCTCGCCCGCGACGTCCGGGTCGTCGCGATCCGGTGCCAGATCGACGTGCCCAAGATCTTGCGGTCGAGCCGGATCCAACGCCCGCGCAGTGATCCGCTCTTCTTGTTGACGTAGCCGATCAGCTGACCCCGGATCGTGCTGCGCTGACGCCATGCGTCCACATGCGAGAAGTTCAGGAACTTGATCCACGTGTTGTACCGCGTCGACGAGGTCGCCATCGATGGCGTCGGTTGGGCCGCGGGGCCGGCGGCCCCGCTCGCCGAGCCGGCGTCGGCGGCGATCGGCAGGGACACCAAGCCGGCGGTCAGCACCCCAGCGAGGATCGGTCGTAGAGCTTTCACGAGCACGGCATGCACCCAGACTTAGTCGACGGTGTCCAGGCCCGGTCCGGGCCCTCTGCTCGTACGACGGTAAGCCGCGGCGCGGACGATCGCCAAACGGGTCCGGGAGGTGTGACGCGCACCATAGACCTGGCTCTTGGCCCCGGCGATGTCGGCAGGCGGGCTATCGGGCCGTCGGCGGCGGATCAGGCGGTGCGCGTGGTGACGAGGTCGCAGAGGGAGGACAGCGCGGCGCGGGCGGCGATGTCGGGCAGTCCGTCCAGAAGTGCTCGGGCGGCCGCGGTCCGGCGCGCCACCTCGGCACGTGCCCGGTGCATGGCCGGGTTCTGCCGCAGCAGACGCAGTGCCTCGGCATGATGGCGGTCGTCGGTGATCGGCCCCGACAGCAGCTCGAGCAGGCGGTGGTCGGTGGGGTGGTGCGACGACCGCGCAAGCAGGGTCGGAAGTGTGGCGATCCCCTCCCGCAGGTCGGCCCCCGGGGTCTTTCCGGAGTCTGCCGAGTCGCTGACGATGTCGATGATGTCGTCAGAGAGCTGGAAGCTGATCCCGATCTGTTCGCCGAAGTCGGTCAAGGTCCGCTCAACGTGCTGCGACGCCCCTGACAGCATGGCACCGAACCGGGCCGAGGTCGCGATGAGCGAGCCTGTCTTGTCGGCAACGACCGACAGGTAATGCTCGAGGGGATCCTCACCATCGCGCGGCCCGACCGTCTCACGGATCTGTCCCTGCACGAGCCGGGTGAACGTTCGCGCCTGGACCTGGACGGCTTCAGGGCCGAGATCGGAGACGATGTCTGAGGCTCGGGAGAACAAGAAGTCGCCGGTCAAGATGGCGACGGTGTTGTCCCAGCGAGCGTTGGCCGTGGACGCTCCCCGCCGCAAGTCCGCCTCGTCCATGACGTCGTCGTGGTAGAGCGTCGCCTGATGGGTCAGCTCGACCACGATCGCGGCCGGCAGCACGCCGGCACCTTCGATGTCGCCGAACTCGGCGGCGAGCATGACCAGCAGCGGCCGGAAGCGCTTACCGCCGGCCTCGAGGAGGTGTCGGGCGGCCTCGGTCACGAAGTCGACGTCGGAGGTGACCGCCAGCGACAGCTCCCGCTCGACCTGCTGCAACCGGCCACGCACCCGCGACTCGAGCTCCGCGTCGGCGAAGTCCAGCCCCAACGATGAGGTGTCCATTGTTATCTGACGAAGTTACCCGCTTGGTGCGCAAGTTCCAGCACCGGCTGCGGCACGACGCCTAGCACAAGCGTTACGACAGCACCCAGCGCGATGACCGTGGAGGTGAGAACGCTCGGGATCGCCACCGACGGACCGTCGCCCACCGGCTCGGAGAAGAACATCAGCACGATGACGCGCACGTAGAAGAACGCCGCCACCACGCTCATCAGCACCGCCACCACGACGAGCGGCCACGCGCCGCCCTCCCAGGCGGCGGTGAACACGGCCCACTTGCCGGTGAACCCGCTGGTGAGCGGGATGCCGGCGAACGCGAGCAGGAAGAACGCGAACACCCCTGCGACGACCGGCGCCTCCTTGCCGAGGCCGGCCCATCGAGACAGGTGGTTGGCCTCCCCGCTGGAGTCGCGCACGACGGTCACGACCGCGAACGCACCGACCGTCGTGAAGCCGTAAGCGACGAGGTAGAACATGATCGCCTGGATGCTGGTGATCTGGTGGCCGGCCACCTCAATGCCCTGGTGGGCACCGGCGAAGGCGGTCAGGAGGAAACCGGCGTGCGCGATCGACGAGTAGGCCAGCATCCGCTTCACGTCGGTCTGCGTGATCGCGATGATCGATCCGACCGCCATGGTGATGATGGCGATGATCCAGATCATCGGCTCCCAGTCCCAGCGAGCGCCGCCGAGGGCGACGTAGAAGACACGCAGGAGCGCGCCGAAGGCAGCGAGCTTCGTGCAGGCGGCCATGAACGCGGTGACGGCGGTCGGCGCGCCCTGGTAGACGTCAGGGGTCCAGGAGTGGAATGGCGCGGCGCTCACCTTGAACAAGAGCCCGACCCCGACCAGGCCGGTGCCCATCAGCAGCAGGGTGCTGTTGCCGACGGTCCCCGAGACTGCCTGCGCAACGTCGGCGAAGTGCATGCTGCCGGCGAAGCCGTAGATCAACGCGATGCCGTAGAGGAAGAAGGCCGACGAGAAGGCGCCGAGCATGAAGTACTTGAGTGCCGCCTCTTGGCTGATGAGCCGCCGACGGCGAGCCAGCCCACAGAGCAAGTAGAGGGGAAGCGAGAAGACCTCGAGCGCGACGAACATCGTCAAGAAGTCGTTCGCCGACGAGAACAGCATCATCCCGCCGATCGCGAACGTCACCAGCGGGAAGATCTCGGTGTGCTCGATGCCACGGGCCGAGGCCTCCCGCTCGGCCTCGGTGCCGGGAAGAGCCGAGGCCTGACCGGCGAAGGCCGTCACGCCGCCCTCGAGGCGGCGCTCGGCGAACAGCATCACGCTGATGATCGACAGGATCAGCAGGGTGCCCCAGATGAACAGCGAGGGGCCGTCGACCGCGATCGCTCCCTGCGCCTCGATGCTGCCGATCGAACCGGCGCCCGCTCCGGAGTTCGACGAGATGCTGCCGGCCACCAGGATGACCCCGATGAAGGCCGCGAGCAGCCCGCCCAGCGCCAGTACCGACTGGATGAGGTAGCGCATCGCCCTCGGTGCGAACGCCTCGACCAGAACGCCGGCAAGGGCGACCCCGAAGACGATCAGCAGCGGGTACAGCTTGCCGTAGGCCAGGCTCGGCGCGTTGAAGGGCTGGTCTGCGAGCGTGATCACTTCGAGGGCCCTCCCGAGTCTGCTGCGACGGTAGGCGCCGGGTCAGAGACCCCAGCATGATGCAACAGCGAGGTCACCGTCGGGTTGATGACGTCGAGTGCTGGCTTGGGGAAGAAGCCGAGCACGACGATGAGGGCCAGCAGCGGTGCAAGAGCAGCAACCTCTCGGAGTTTCAGGTCGGGTATGTCCTTGGTCGACTCCCGGACCGGCCCGGTCATCGTGCGCTGGTACATGAACAGGATGTAGATCGCCGCGAGCACGATCCCGAGGACCGCGATGGCCGCGGCTGTGATGGACCTCGTGAACGTACCGGCCAGGACGAGGAACTCGCTGACGAACGGCGACAGGCCGGGCAACGAGAGACTCGAGAGCCCGGCCAGCAGGAAGGTTCCCGCGAGCACCGGGGCGACCTTCTCGACACCTCCGAAGTCACTGATCATCTTCGAGCCGCGTCTACTGATCAAGAAGCCGGTGACCAGGAACAGTGCTCCGGTCGACAAGCCGTGGTTGAACATGTAGAGCGCCGAGCCGGACTGACTGGTGCTCGTGAACGCGAAGATGCCCAAGACGATGAAGCCGAAGTGCGAGATCGAGGTGTAGCCGATCAGCCGACGGATGTCGTTCTGCCCGATCGCGAGCAACCCTCCGTAGATCACCGAGATGACGGCGAGTGCCATCACGACTGGGCTCGCCCACTTCGACGCCTCCGGGAACAAACCGAGGCAGAAGCGCATCATGCCGAAGGTGCCGACCTTGTCGAGAACGCTGACGAGCAGCACTGACGTGCCCGGCGTGCCCTCGGAGGTCGCATCGGGGAGCCAGGTGTGGAGCGGCCACATCGGCGCCTTGATCGCGAACGCAACGAAGAAGCCGAGGAACAGCCAGCGCCCGGTGTCCTGGCTCATCGTGACGTGCATCAGGTCCTGCAGAAGGTAGGACGGGGCTCCGAGCGCGTCGGACGAGACGACGTACAGGCCGACGATCGAGGCCAGCATAAGCAGTCCGCCAAGCAGGCTGTAGAGCAGGAACTTCACCGCAGCGTACGAGCGTTGGCTGCCTCCGAAACCGCCGATGAGGAAGTAGATCGGGATCAGGGTCGCCTCGAACAGGACGTAGAAGAGGAAGACGTCAGTGGCGATGAACACGCCGATCGACAGCCCCTCGAGCGCCAGCACCCAGGCGAAGAACGAGTTGACGCTCCAGCGACCGGCGTCGGCGTCGTTCCACGACGCGAGGATCACCGCGGGGGTCAGGATCGTGGTGAGCATGACCAGGAGAAGGCCCAGCCCGTCGACGCCAACGGCGTAGTGCACACCGAAGGCAGCGATCCAGTTGTGGATCTCGACGAACTGGTATCCCTTGCTGGAGTCGAACTGGACGGCGACGGCGATCGACACGGCCAGCGTGAGCAGCGAGATCCCGAACGCGAGCTGTTTGGGCAGCTGACCGCCCTTGGGGAAGAGCACGACGACGACCGACCCCACCAGCGGGATGAGCCCGAGGATCGTCAGCCACGGCACGGTCATTTCGCTCCCGGTCATGCCAGCCTCACCGCCAGCATCGCCACGACGACCAGGGCTGAGCCGGCCAGCATCGACAGGGCGTACGAACGGACGAATCCTGTCTGCCAGCGCCGGATCCGACCCGATGTGCCTCCGACCAAGGCGGCAATGCCGTTGACGATCCCGTCGATCCCCCTGTTGTCGACGTAGACAAGCGAGCGGGTCAGGTACTGGCCAGGACGCATGAAGACCGACTCGTTGAACGCGTCGCCGTAGAGGTCGGCGCGAGCTGCGTTGGTGACCGGCGATACCCTGCTCGGCGCAATGACCGGCACCCTGCTGCGCCCGAAGACGAGCCAGGCGATCGCGATGCCGATGGCCACCAGCGCGAGCGCGAGCAGGCTGATCGCGAGTGACGAGATGGGCGTGCTGTGGTTACCCGCAGGTCCGAACACCGGCTCCAACCAGGAAGCGATCCAGTCGTTGAGCAGCAGCAGCCCACCCAAGGCGGACAGCGCGGCGAGCACGATGAGCGGCCCCGTCATCACCGGCTTCGACTCGTGTGGATGCGCGTCCTCGGCCCATCTCTTCTCGCTTGTGAACGTCAAGATCATGACGCGGGTCATGTAGAACGCCGTTATGCCCGCACCGATCAAGGCACCGGTTCCCACGACCCAGTTGTCGGTGAAACCTGCCTCGATGATCTTGTCCTTGGACCAGAACCCGGCGAACCCGGGGAACCCGATGATCGCCAGGTAGCCGCAGGCGAACGTCAGGAACGTGATCGGCATCGCGCGGCGCAGCGCACCGTAGCGACGCATGTTGACCTCGTCGTTCATGCCATGCATGACCGAGCCCGCGCCGAGGAACATGTTTGCCTTGAAGAACCCGTGGGTGAGCAGGTGGAAGATCGCGAACGGGTAGCCTGCTGGGCCGATCCCTGCGGCGAGCATCATGTAGCCGATCTGGCTCATGGTGGAGCCCGCCAGCGCCTTCTTGATGTCGTCCTTCGCGCAACCGATGATGGCGCCCCACAGCAGGGTGACCAGGCCGACGACGACGACCGCGGTCTGCGCGGCCGACGTCTGGGCGTAGATGACGTGCGACCGGGTGACGAGGTAGACGCCCGCCGTCACCATGGTCGCGGCGTGGATGAGGGCCGACACCGGGGTCGGGCCCTCCATCGCGTCGAGCAGCCAGCTCTGCAGCGGGACCTGCGCCGACTTCCCGCATGCGCCGAGCAGCAGGAGCAGTCCGAGTGCGGTCGCGGTGCCCGATGACACCTTGCTCATGCCAGCGTCGACCGCGGAGAACGATGACGACCCGAACGTCGCGAACATGAGCATGATGGCCAGCGACATGCCCAGGTCGCCAACCCGGTTCACCACGAACGCCTTCTTGGCCGCCACCGCCGCGGTGTCCTTCTGCTGCCAGAACCCGATCAGCAGGTACGACGC
>JBOHDU010000415.1:0-1611 GCA_050700615.1 Nocardioidaceae bacterium | reverse complement strand
GCGCTGCCCCCGGGTCCCCGCCGGGCAGGATGAACGACCTCAGCTTGTCCAGTGGCTCATTGAAGTGGTCACACCAGCCCTCCAGCCGGTCGACGTAGTCGGACTCCACCCGCAGCGGCGGATACTTCGGATCGACGACGACGGGGGTCGAGAAGTCCGCACCCACGTCGAAGAGATCGTTCTGCACGCGGGTGAGCACCGTCACGACGTCGTCGGGCAGATGGCCGAAGGCAATGGCCACGCCGATCTGCGAGTTGGCCTCGTCACAGTCGGCGTACGCCGCCAGCCTCAGGTCAGCCTTGGTCGTCTTGCTCATGTCCCCCAGTCGGGTGGTGCCGGCGTCGCCGGTGCGGGTGTAGATCCTCGTCAGGTTGACCATGTCGCCACCCTACGGCCGGGGCCTCGTCTGAGACCGTCCCATCCCCGGCTCGTACCTGATCGCCGAGCCTGGCCCACCGCCGCAAGGCGCTCGCGGAGCTCCGCAGCAGGGCACCCGGACGAATGCGCGGTCGTGACCACTACCTCACGAACGCGTCGGTGGAACCATCGAGGTGGTAGTCGAAGCCGAGCCTCCGACAGTTGTGCCCGTCCAGGAACCTCAGCAGCTCCTGGTGCACGGGGTGGACGGTGTACTCGTGCAGCGCATCCTCGTCGGCGAACACGGAGTAGAGGAGGTAGTCGTATCCCCGGGTGCGCGCACCGGTGAGGTCCGAGCCGAAGTGGCACTCGATCATGAGGCCGATCTTGGCGGGAAAGGCTGCGACCATGGACCGGAGGGTGGCATCGTCGTCGGCGCTCAACGCCTCGGGGAAGTCGAGCAGGACGACATGCTGCAAGCGGGTCTCGGCCAAGTTCCCGGCTCCTGTCGTCATGCCTGCCCGAACGTACGCGCGGCTACGGCGAGGCTACCCCGGCGCGGGACGTACGAGGTCAGCTCAGCAGCCGGTCGTGACCGGGGGGCGCTGCCTCGGTCCAGGCCAGGAACCCGGTCAACGCCTGTTCGCTCATGGCCAGCTCTATCGGCTTTCCCCCGGCGAGCAGCACCGAGACCACCACGTGCCCGGAGTAGAGCGAGAACGCCTCGGCGCCGTGCGGTGTGCGGCGCCCGGTGACTCGCAGCGACCGGTCGAAGACGTACTTCGGCCGGAACGCGAACGAGAAGACCCGGAACCACCGGACCTCGGCGGCGTCGTAGCGTGCGAGGCCGAGGGTCCAGCCACGTGCCGAGGTGGTTGCAGTCCTGCCTCGGTTCGGCGGGTTCATCCGGACGCTGCACTCGAAGGTGGCACCGGAATGGCTAAGGAAGCGACGCCGCACGAACAGGTAGACCATGAGTGCGACCGGCACCAGGACCAGCACGACAAGGCTGTCGAGCGCATCCTGCCACCAACCCATCGCATCCTCACTTTGCTGCGGCTGTCGCCATGATGGCAGAAGCCGGGAGTGGGCATCTCGGCTCACTCCCGGGGTCGTGGCGCATCAGTCCATGTCGATCTCGTCCGCAAGGTCGACGTGCTCGGACAGCACCGACACCCGGTTGTTGGCGACGGAGAGAAAGCCCCCGTCGACCGCGGCCACGATGGCGGGGGCACCCTCGGCCTTGATCTGGAC
>JBOHDU010000414.1:0-1934 GCA_050700615.1 Nocardioidaceae bacterium | reverse complement strand
CCCCACTCTGCTCGACGAGGACCGCGACGGCGACCTTCGGGTTGTTGGCCGGAGCGAAGGCGACGAACCAGGCATACGGCGAACGGTTGATCGAGGAGTTCGCGGTGCCGGTCTTACCCGCGACCTGGATGCCGGGAATCGCGGCGGGGGTGCCCGTCCCACTTTTCACGACGTCAACCATCATCTGGGTCAGCTCGCTTGCCACCGAGGCCGAGATCGCCTGGTGCAGGCTCTGCGGCTGCGCCTTGGAGATCACCGACAGGTCCGGGGCACGCACCTCGTCGACGACGTAGGGCTTCATCACCGTGCCACCGTTGGCGATTCCCGCCGCGACCATCGCCATCTGCAACGGGCTCGCCGCCACGTCGTACTGCCCGATCGCCGACAGCGCGGTCTCGGGTGGGTTGAGGTGGGAAGGGAAAACGCTCTGCGCGGACGGGAGCTCGTCGAAGATGTCGCCGTTGAAGCCGTACTTCTCGGCCTGCTGGCGCAGCTTCTGCGCGCCGAGCTTCAGCCCGAGATCGCCGAACGACACATTGCAGGAGACCGCGAGTGCCTGGGTCAGCGTGATCTGGTCGCCACCACAGTTGGAACCGTTCTCGTTGTGGAGGATGTGGGTGGTCTGCGGGAGTACGAGCGAGGCGCCGCCCTTGACGGTGGAGTCGGGCGAGTAGCCGTTGGAGAGGGCGGTAGACGCAGTGATCAGCTTGAACGTCGAGCCCGGTGGGAAGATCTCCTGGGTGGCCCGGTTGTCCATCCGGTTGGCGGGCCCCGTGGTGAGCATCTTCCACGACTTCACCGCAGCCGAGTAGTTGTGTGTCGACAGCAGGTTGGGGTTGTACGACGGCGTTGATGCCATCGCCAGGATCGCACCCGTCCTCGGATCCAGTGCGACGGCCGCGCCCTTGGCCTGACCGGGCAGCGCCTGAAGGCCCTGGTAGGCAGCCTGCTGCGCCTTCGGATTGATCGTCAGCAGCACGCTGCCTCCCTGCGGCTGGTCGTTTCCGACGAGGCCCATCAGCCGCTGGACAAAGAGCTTGTCGTCACTGCCCGACAAGATCGTGTTCTCGGTGTTCTCGACTCCGCTCGTTCCGTAGATACAGGAGAAGAAGCCGGTCACGGGGGCGTAGAGGTAGGGCTGGCTGTAGCGACGGATGAACTTCAGACTGTCGTGAGACGGCACGCTGCGTGCCACCGTCTTGCCACCCACCAGGATGGGGCCGCGGTCGCGGGCGCACTCGGCGTTCTGCACTCGCGCATTGCCACTGTGGGCGTTCAGGCTGGCGGCCTCGAAGACCTGCACGTAGGTGATGTTGGCCAGCAGCAGCCCGAAGAGCACGAGACAACCGATGGCGAGGGTCCGGATCGGTTGGTTCACCGCCGCTTCACCACCTGGGTATCGTCGTCCATCGTCGGCGGCGTGAGCTCAGGCGCGGGCCGACGGGCGTAGTGGCTCACCCGCAGGATGAGGGCGATGCCGATCCAGTTCGCCACCAGGGACGATCCGCCGTAGGACATGAAGGGGGTCGTCAGGCCGGTCAGCGGGATGAGGCGCGTGACGCCGCCGAGCACGACGAACACCTGGAGCGCGAACGCGACCGACAGCCCGACAGCCAGCAGCTTGCCGAACGGGTCACGGCACACCAGGGCGGTCCGCAGGCCCCGCTCGACGATCAGGCCGAAGGTCACGATGATCGCCATCAGTCCGGCCAGCCCCAGCTCCTCCCCCAGGGAGGTGCCGATGAAGTCGGACCAGGCGTACGGCGTCAGCTGCGGCGTGCCCTGACCCCATCCGCGGCCGAGGATCCCGCCCCAGGCGAGCCCGTACTGCCCCTGGATGATCTGGTAGTACAGGTTGGGGTTGGAGAAGGGGTGTAGCCAGGCCTGGACTCGCTCCTGGACGTGGGCGAACGCCAGGTAGCACACGTAGGCGC
>JBOHDU010000413.1:0-5099 GCA_050700615.1 Nocardioidaceae bacterium | reverse complement strand
TCGCTCGGTGGGTCAGCTCAGTCGGGGGTCGGCGACCCTGCGGGCCTGGTCGACGTCGTCGGTGCTGATCTGACGTGGCGTTGGCCAAAGCAGGGCGAGCGCGCCGGCCAACTGCTCGTCGCTGGTCCTCAGCGGCTCCACGACGGCGGCGCGTACGCTCGGAAGGGCGTCGGCCACGACAGCCTCGTAGCGCTCGTGCATGGCGAGGATGTCGGGGATGACCATCGTGACGCCCGTCCTGACCACCTCGACGATGGGCATCGGGGCGTCGAGGGCCACGCGGTGGTAGCGGTCCGTGAACTCCGACGGAAGAGCGCCCGTGAATCGGACACGCACTGCGTCTCCGGACGGCTCCAGCACCGCGACCGCCACAGCGGTCGCCGCGAGCGACGCGGAGTGGGCGACCAGAAGAGACCCGATCAGCTCGTCGAGGGTCCGCGTGGAGTTGATCGCGGCGCCAAGTTCCGCGAGCGCTGACGCTCGCTCGGCGACCTGTTCGGCGTGCTGGCGGCCCGACCGCTCCCGGGCGGACATCTCCAGCCGTGCTGACACCCGACGGACCAGTTCGGCGGAACTGAACGGCTTGACCACATAGTCATCGACACCGGCCCTCATCCCTTCGCCGGCCGACTCTGGCCCGGCGCGGGCGGACAGCATGATCAGCGGGATCGATGCGAGGTCGGGGTCCGTTCGCAAGGCCGCGGCGAGCCCGAAGCCGTCCAGCGCCGGCATCATGACGTCGGTCACGACCAGGTCCGGGTGGTTCTGACGGGCCCAGTCGAGCGCGCTCCGGCCATCGCCAAGCACGTGGGTGCGCCACCTGCCGCCCAGGATCCGCGCCAGGTACCGGCGCATGTCTGCGTTGTCGTCGACGATGAGGACCACCGGCTGACCCCCGCCGGCGGGTTCGGAGCCTCTCGCCTCAGGGCCGGGTGCGGGCAGCCACTGCGCAGCCTCCGCCACGTACGCATTGGTCGTGCGGATGCGGTCAGGTGCGGGAACATCGCCGTCGGGTATGCCGGCGCCGGGAGCCGGCAAGCGGACCGTGACGTTGGTGCCGGCACCGAGCTCGCTGTCGATCTCGATCGTTCCTCCGTGCAGCTCCACGAGGCTCCGCACCAGTGACAGCCCGATGCCGGTCCCCTCGACACTGCGTCCCGCGACATCGGCCGACCGGTAGAAGCGGTCGAACAGGCGCGGCACGTCGTCTTTGGCTATACCGCTGCCGGTATCGGCAAAAGTCACGGTAACCCCGCCGCGATCGCCCGCCTCGACTGTGACGGTGATCGATCCCTCCCACGTGAACTTGAACGCGTTCGAGACCAGGTTCAACACCACGGTCTCCCACATCTCGACGTCCACCGCTCCGCGCACGGAGCCGCAGTCCAGGACCAGGTCGATCCCCGCGTGGCGGCACATTTCGGCGAAGGACGACGCCAGCTGGGCGGTCAGGTCACCCACGTCGACGACCACCAGGTGTGCCGTGGTCTCACCACCTTCGAGCCTGGAGAAGTCGAGCAGGGAGTTGACCATGCGGAGCAGCCGCCGGCCGTTGCGCTCCACTGTCGCAAGGCTCTCTGCAACGTAGGTGTCGAGGCCCACCGAGGCGATAGCCTCTTCGATCGGCCCGAGCATCAGCGTCAGTGGGGTGCGGAACTCGTGGCTGACGTTCGCCAGGAAGGCAGTCTTGGCCCGGTCCAGTTCGGCGAGCGCGTTGGCCCGCTGGCGTTCGGCTTGGCGAGCCGTGGCGTTGGCCAACGCTGCTGAGATCTGGTCAGCCACGAGGCGGCAGAAGGCCCGGTATGTGTCGTCGAAGGGTCTCAGGGGGTTGAGGCCGACCACGACCGCCCCGACCCTGGCCGCGCGCGCACTGTCCGCGAGGGGAATGACCAGAGCCTGCTCAGGACGGTTGGCCCGCAGCCCAGCACCAGGCGCGGGGCGCAGGGCTCCGAGGTTACCGACGATGCTCGGCGCGAGGTCGGGTCCCGTCGGGCCCCATGAAGACAGGTACGCCGCCGAGGACGTCGCGGCTTCGAGCACGCCCGGTGTGGCACCCTTCAGCGGGCTGTCGTCCTGGTCGGCGTCATCGAGGTAGACGGCGAGGAACGGCAGGTCGGCAGAATGCTCGGCGCACACCTCGAGTGTTGCCCGGACGACCTCGGCGGATGTGCCCGTTTCCATCAACGCAGAGCCCAACGCGCTCAGCGCCTGCAGGCGGCGCTCCCCGATGACGCGTTCCGTCGTCTCGGCCACCACGCAGTAAACCCCGCCCACCCGGCCGTCCGTGGCGATGATCGGGCTGTAGGTGAACGTGAAGTAACGCTCTTCCGGCCGCCCTGAGCTGATGACTGGCAACATGAGGTCGTCAGACCACGTAGCCGCTCCCGACTGCATGACACCCGAGAGCATCGGGCCGATCACGCCCCAGATGTCCCACCACACCTCTCGCCCGGGCCGTCCAAGCGCCGCCGGGTGCTTGTCCCCCAGCACCGGCAGGTAGGCGTCGTTGTACACCAGGAACAGCTCTTCGCCGAGCCAAAGAACTGTCGGGAAACGGGATGCGAGGGCGATCGAGACGATCGCCCTGGTCGTGATCGGCCACCCCGCTGGCGGCCCGAGCGGGTGCGACGACCAGTCCAGCTCCGCGAGCCTGCCCCCCATCTCACCGCCCCTGGCTATGGCCGCCGCCAGGTCGTCGGGAATGTTGGCGCGCATTGCCCAGGACAATCTACCCAGGGGTCCGCGACCCCAACCGCTACCCAGGGGTCCGCGACCCCAACCGGCCTCGCCGGCGCAAACTAGAACTGCAAGGGACGGCACGTAGGCCCACCAGTTGCATTTTCTGTCGCAACGCGTAAAGGTTGGCGTGACATGAGTCTCGACCCAAGGAGGTCTTATGGGCATCATGGACAAAGCAAGGGATCTGATCGGTGGGCACAAGGATCAGGTTCAGCAGGGAACCGGCAAGGACGGCGACCTGGTCGAGGAGAAGACCGGTGGCGACGATTCCAGCGAAGTACAGGACGCAGAACAGAAGGCTGACCCAGAGGTCCAAGACCTCGGCGATCAGTCCTGACCGCAGTACCGGTCCCGGGTCTGACGCAAGGACCGGACCACTGGGATCAACGAAGCCGAGCACCCTTCCAGACAAGGAGATCAGATGGCGAGCGTCACTGACATCGAGGGCGTGGGCGAGGCCTTCGGTGAGAAGTTGAAGGAAGCGGGAATCCACACTGTGGAAGCCCTCCTAGAGGCCGGCAAGACCCCGAAGGGAAGGGCCGAGGTGGCGGCGAAGTCCGGCATCGGCGAGCACCACATCCTCAAGTGGGTGAACCATGCCGACCTGTTCCGCATCAATGGCGTCGCCGGGCAGTTCGCCGAACTGCTCGATGCCTCCGGCGTAGACACGGTGGTCGAGCTCAGCCACCGCGTCGCCGAGCACCTCGTCGAGAAGATGAAGGAGATCGACGAGGCCAAGCACCTGACCCATCGCGTGCCTTCGCTCAGCGAGGTCCAGGACTGGATCGAGCAGGCGAAGAAGCTACCTCGGGCCGTCGAATACTGACCCACTACTAACGGGGTTCGGGTCTGGCAGCGAGCCGGCCCGAACCCTGGCGGAGCTCCGGCCGACACGCCCGGGACCAGAACTCCGTGCCCCTACCTGCACTTTTGTCGTGGTGGGCCGGGACGGATTTGAACCGCCGTAGGCTATGCCGGCAGGTTTACAGCCTGCTCCCTTTGTCCACTCGGGCACCGACCCAGGGACCCAAGACAATACCCGCTCCGAGAGCGGGCTCGGGTGTTCGCGCTCGGTCACGTCCCCGATAGCAGTTGCTTTTGCACCTTGCCCATCGCGTTGCGCGGCAGTTCTGGGACCAGCTCGACGCGCCGGGGTCGCTTGTGCACCGAGAGCGACCCGGCCACGAAGTCGCACAGCTGCGGTCCCGTGACGCCGTCGGCCACGACGTAGGCGACGACCACCTGGCCGAGGTCGTCGTCGGGGGCGCCGACGACCGCCGCCTCCCTCACCGCCGGGTGGGCGAGGAGAGCCGCCTCCACCTCGCCGGCGCCGATGCGGTACCCGCCGCTCTTGATGAGGTCGGTCGAGCGCCGGCCGACGATCCGATGCCACCCGAGCCCGTCGATGCACGCCACGTCAGCGGTGCGGATCCATCCGTCTTCAGCCGTCACCGCGGCGGTGGCCCCCGGGCGGTTCAGGTAGCCGCTCATGACCGTGGGTGCCAAGACCTCCAGGTTCCCCACCGTCTCCCCGTCTGCGGGCACCGGCGCGTCGAGTTCGTCGACGAGGCGGGTCGCCACCCCGGGAAGGGGCCGCCCTACCCAGCCGGCTCGGCGTTCCTCGCCTGCCCTGCCGCTGACGGTGATGAGCGTCTCGGTCATCCCGTACCGCTCGATGGGCGCCTGCCCGGCCGCTCCCACGAGGCGGTCGAACACGGGGATCGGCAGGCCGGCGCTTCCGGACACGAGCAGCCTCGCCCGGCGCAGGGCCGACGCCGCCGCCGAGTCGGCCGCGACCCTCGACCACACCGTCGGGACCCCGAAGAACAGGCTCCCCCCGAGCCGCTCGGCTGCGCCGGCGTAGGCGGCCGGCGTCGGCCGGCCTGTGTGCACTAACCGGCTGCCGGCCCGAAGCGCCCCCAGCACCCCGAGCACCAGCCCGTGCACGTGGAAAAGAGGCAGCCCGTGCACGAGCACGTCCTCTTTGTCCCAGGCCCATGCGCCGGCCAGGGCGTCGAGGTCGCCGGCGATGGCGCCGGCGCTGATCATGACCCCCTTGGGGAGCCCGGTCGTGCCGCTCGTGTACACGATCATCGCCACCCGGTCGGCCCGACGCTCATCGCGGCTGCGCGGTGACCAGGCTGAACGTTCGGCTATGTCGACTCCCAGAAGCTCGATTTCGATGCCGTCGGGAACCGGCGGGGCTGCACCAAGCGGGACGACGAGGACCGGCGCGCCGCAGTCGGACAGGATGTGCCGGCGCTCCATCGGCCCCGAGTCAGGCGGGACCGGCACGACCGGCACAGCCGCCATCAGGCCTCCGAGCACGGCGACCACGGTCTCGAGGCTGACGGTTGCCT
>JBOHDU010000412.1:0-2928 GCA_050700615.1 Nocardioidaceae bacterium | reverse complement strand
GATGACACCACTCGAGTACCGGATCATGAACGCCACGAGCGCGGTCGTCGCCTTGCTCGCGGCGAAGATCAGGTCGCCCTCGTTCTCGCGGTCCTCGTCGTCGACCACGACGACCGCCCGGCCGGCCCTGATGTCGGCGACGGCGCGCTCCACGCTGTCGAGCCGCACGCTCATGACGACTCCACCAGCTCTTTGCGGGGGGTCGTCGGCGGCGGCTTCTCGGCGATCCGCCGCCAGGTGAAGAACCCGTAGAGGACCAGGACGAGGTAGACGGCATAGAGGGTGGCCGATGGGTAGTACTTGAAGTAGATGAGCTCGGGGATCCCGACCAGGTCGACGGCGATCCAGCACAACCAGAAGTCGACCCACCCGCGCGCCATCGCGTAGGTCGCGAGCATCGAGCCGACAAAGATCCAGGAATCGGCCCAGAAGTACCATCCCGGTGCCGGCCACCCCTCGCCGACCCACCGGAAGATGAACGACACCACCACCACACCCACCGCCGCCGAGCACAGGTAGGCGACCCGCTGCCTGGCAGCGGCCCAGTGCGGGTCGACCGCGGGCGCGGCGACCACGGCACTGCGGTTCTGCAGCCGTCGCTTGTGCTGACGCCACCGGCGCCAGCCGTAGACGCTGACGACGATGAAGAAGATCTGCCGGCTGGCCTGACCCAGCAGGGGGGCGGTCTGCCCCGCGAAGGCGGTGCCGATGAAGACGGTGAACAACAACACGTTGCCGACGATCCCCACCGGCCAGGCCCAAACGCGCCGACGCAGGCCACCGAGCGCCGAGGCGAAGCCGAAGGCGTTTCCGATGATCTCGCGCCAGGTGATCGGATGTCCGGCGATGGTCAGGTGGGCGTCGTAGACGGACTGGAACGCAGTCATGCGGACTCCTTCGGCGGCTCGGCCTGGAGCAATCGTTCGACGTACTTGGCGAGCACGTCGACCTCGAGGTTGACGCGGTCTCCGACCCGCTTCTCCCCCAACGTCGTGCTGCTCAGGGTGGTCGGGATCAGGCTGACGGCGAAGGTGGCGGCGGCGAGCCTCGACGGGTCAGCGCCGTCGACGCGGCTGACGGTCAACGAGACACCGTCGACGGCGATCGATCCCTTCAGCGCGACGTAACGCGAGAGCTCGGTCGGCATCGATATCGTCACGACCTCCCAGTGCTCGCTCGGCTCGCGGCGCACGATCCTGCCGGTGCCGTCGACGTGGCCCTGCACGATGTGGCCGTCCAATCTGGAGCCGGCCGCCACGGCCCGCTCCAGGTTGACCCGGCTGCCAGGCCCCAGCCCGCCCAGCGCCGTCCGGTCCAGGCTCTCTTGCATGACGTCGACCGTGAACGTCTCGGTGTCTCGCTCCACCAGCGTCAGGCAGCAGCCGTTGACGGCGATCGACGCGCCGTGGGTGGCGTCGGAGACGACGCGGGGCCCGCGCACCGTGAGCCGCACCGCATCGCCCTGACGCTCCAGTGCGACGACCTCGCCCTGCTCCTCGACGATCCCGGTGAACATCAAGCCTGTCCTTCCTGGTTGGTGCTGACCTGGCTGTCGAGATCTCGTCGCATCGTCAGCCGTACGTCGTCGCCGACGCGAGCGACGGACTCCAACCGGAGCCGCACGATGTCCGCGATCCTGGTGATGCCGAAGTCGCCAACCGCGCTGCGACCGGCCCCGAGGATCGCGGGGGCGACGTAGGCGACCACCTCGTCGACGACCCCGGCTCGGACGAAGTTGGCCGCCAGCGTCGGTCCGCCCTCGAGCCAGACGTGCCGGCGCTCGTGGCCGGCGAACAGCTGCTCGAGGGCCTGAACCGGGTCGTGAGTGCGCAGCAGCAGCGTGGGTGCGGCTTCGTCGAGCAAGGCCGCGTCGTCTGGCAGGACTCGGTAGCCCATCACGACCCGCAGCGGCTGCCGTTCGCGCGGTGCGGGCAGATCATCCTCGTCTCGCACGGTCAGACGCGGGTCGTCGGCCAGCGCGGTACCGGTGCCGACGAGCACGACGTCACACTCGGCTCGCCGCTGTGCCACGTCGCGACGCGCCTCGGGACCGGTGATCCACTGGCTGCTGCCGTCCGCTGCAGCGGAGCGACCGTCGAGGGTGGCGGCGAACTTCCAGGTGACGAACGGGCGCCGGTGCAGCATCGCGAACGTCCAAGCCGGATTTGCGGCGGCGGCCTCGTCGGCCAACACCTCGCCCTCCACGTCGACCCCAGCAGCTGCAAGCGCCGCCCCGCCCCCTGCCGCAAGCGGATTGGGGTCCCGCTGGGCGTAGACGACGCGGCGTACACCAGCGGCAAGGAGGGCTGAGACGCACGGCCCGGTGCGCCCCAGGTGCTTGCACGGCTCGAGGCTCACGACCACCGTCCCGCCCGCCGCGGCGGCACCAGCGGCGGCCAGCGCCACCACCTCAGCGTGCGGGGTGCCCGGGCCGCGGTGGAAGCCCTGGCCGATCCGACGCCCCGAGGCGTCGAGGACGACGGCTCCCACGCGCGGGTTGGGCCGAGGCGAGATGACCGGTTTCAGCGCGAGCTGGATGGCACGGCGCATCGCCGCTACCTCGGCCTCGCTCGCCATCGGGCGCCCTTTCGGTCCGGTCGCGGACTCCGGGGCCATCAGACGTCGCCAGGGCTCGCCGCAGGGGCAACCCGAGCAACCGCGTGCATCCTCCCATCCGGACTCTCACCGTCGGTACCGGAGTTCCACCGGATCGGCCGGCCGCTGCCTGCCACGCACAGCGGACGGTTCGCGGACTTTGACCGCCGGTTCGGACTTCCACCGACCCCGGAGCACGCGAGCTCTCAACTCGTCCCCCACATCATAGTCACCGTCGGGCAGGACGACGGCCACGTCCTCCTCGAGGCCGCCCCCGGACCAATGTGCGGAGGGTGGGGAGTGATCCCCCGGCGGGGGCGCAGGTATACGTAT
>JBOHDU010000411.1:0-8351 GCA_050700615.1 Nocardioidaceae bacterium | reverse complement strand
CCCAGCTCCCACTCTCGCCAACCCCCTCAGGTCCCCGCGCGGGCCAAGTTCTCAGGGACCTCGACTCCGATCAGCCGTTCGGTGGAGTCAGACTGGCTGCTCAACCGATACCCGACATGTCAGATCTGCGGCACCCTTGTCCTCTAGAGACTTTTCCGCTGACTGTGCTGGTAGACCGAAACATTTCACCGGCCAGGCAACCCATCGGCAGGTAGACGTGAGCACACCAAAAGGCCAAGTGTTTCGGCGCACGCGAAGCCAGGACGGCGCGTCTGCGGTCGAGTACGGACTGCTCGTCGCCTTGATCGCCGCCGTCATCGTCATTGCCGTCTTCGCCTTCGGTGGAGTCGTCAAGACCTTGTTCCACCAGACCTGCAGCAGCTTCACCAATCCAGGACCGATATCCGGCTCCTGCCAGTCCTGACTGAGTGCAGCACAACAGCCGGGAGCGGTCGCGCTCAACTCGGAGAGCGCGGCCGCTTCTTCCATGCCCAGCCGGCCAGCGGCACCTAAGTGCCGTCGACCAGGGCGCGCAGCGCTTCGACAGGGATCTGCGCGTTCCAGCGTCGGTCGACCAGGTCCCGCCCGCGCGCGCCCATCTGGGCGGCGAGCCGCTCGCTGATCAGGAGCCGCGACAACCCGTCACCGACCGATGCCACCTCCTGCGGCTTCACGAGGTAACCGGTCTGGCCGTCGACGACGGTCTCGCCGGCGCCACCGGAGTCCCCGACCAGAACCGGCAGACCGCAGGCAGCAGCCTCGAGGAACACGATGCCGAACGCCTCCGGCTCCAGCCCTCCAAGCCGGGTCCGGCAGGGAAGCGCGAAGACGTCGGCGGCGGCATATGCCTCGGGCATCTGATCCCACGGCACCCCATCCACGAACGTCACCTGTGCGCCGACACCGAGCTTGCGAGCGAGCTTCTTCAGCCGTCGCTTCGCCGGCCCGTCGCCGAGGATGACCAACCGCGCTTGATGGTGCTTCGCGAGCACCGCCGGCCATGCCATCAGAAGCACGTCCTGGCCCTTGCGCGCCACCAGACGCGACGCGGACAGCACGAGAGGCACATCCGCCGGGATCCCCCATCGTCGGCGCATCACCAACCCGTCGAGCCCCGGCCGGAACCGGTCTGTGTCGACACCCGGTGACAGCCGCCGCATCCGCGACCCGGCCGAGGGGCTCAGCGCCTCGGCGATCTCGCCCCGGCAGTAGTCGCTGACGTAGGTCAGCACGTCGCAGTCGTCGCCGATCCGGCGCAGCAGCCGCCGTGCCACGGGCACCTTCGACCACCAGACCTCGTGGCCGTGGGTGATCCCGACGACCTTCCGGAGACGTGGCCCCAATCCGCTGGCTCCTTGCCTGCGCAGCCCCCGGGCCAACAGGCCGAGCGGGGCCGCCGCCCCGAACACCACCCGGTCGCAGCCGTGCTCGCGGGCGACGCGGCGCACGGCCCGGCCGACCCGAGGGTTGGGCACCAGCATCCGGCTCCGGTCGCGGATCACGGGATAGGCAACGCGACTGTCGACCTCTTCCGACCCGTCCATCCGGGCCGTGTAGACGACCAGCTCGTCCGCCGGGAGCCCCTGGCAAAGCGAGTAGACGAAGGACTCGATCCCCCCACGGCGCGGCGGGAAGTCGTTGGTCACCACCAGCACCGTGCCCATCAGTGACCGCCGCGTCCGGTGGCGCCCGAAAGCCCGCCCCATGGAGTCAGCGGCGCGATCATCGCCACTAGGGCGACCACGAGCCGCACGACCGCAGTCGGAACTGCGACGCCACGGGGCAGGGTCGCAGGAGACGCTTTAGCGGGCACTGGCCAGCCCCTGGAGGTAGTGCTGCCACTGCCGGGTGAAGGCTGGCTGGCTGGTGTGCAGGACCTGGTGGAAGGCGCCGGCAAGGTCAGCAGGGTGAGCCTCCACGTGGTAGTAGAACCGCACCAGGGCCGGTTGGCCGTAGGTCTTCGCGATCAGCTTCATCGCCAGCCAGGCCTGCTCGTACGTCGCCTCCAGCCCGGACTGTCCGACCGCGAAGTCGGACTGGGTAGGCAGGTGGCTAGGCAACCCCTGGTGGTGGATCTCGCGGAAGGCGGTGCCTGCCGACACGGAGATCGGGACGTGCACCGACCCGACCCCGACATAGTCGGCGAAGCCTTCGGCGACCCACAGCGGCATCGTGACGGCGGCAGCGTCGGTGGCGGCGTGGGTGGACTCGTGGCTGATCACGACGTGGGCGCCGATCGAACCTAGTCGATCGAAGACCGGCGGGTTTACCACGATCGCCACCGGGGCACCTCGCTGCCCGGAGCCGTCGACGGTCGTCGTGACGGCCGCAATCCCCCGGTAGCTCGCGGTCGTGGCGTGCAGCAGCGCGTCCATCTGCTGGACGTTGGCTGGGACGTAGGCGACCAAGCCACCGTGCCAATGCGGCAGCACCGCGTGCACGTCGCCCACGGCCTGCTGCAGGTGCGCGGACATCCGGCTCGCGTCGTAGGCGTCAGTCGCCGCCACCAGCGTGCGGGGGGTGCGTCGCACGGAGAGCCGGCCGAGCAGCCACACCGGCTCGCGCTGGTGGGCTGCGGGAGTCATGTTCTCGACGTAGGCCTTGCCATCCCGCATGGCGAACGTCACCGAGACCGTCGAACGGGCGTCGGCCTGGTCGAAGCCCGCCAGCCGCCAGTCGACCTCGACATCGGCGGTCCAGGCAGTGGCGCCGAGCTGCCGGCGCTGGGCGGCCGAAGGCGGGCCGGGATCGGCCGCGATGTAGCGGGGCGCGAAGCCGACCACATGCAGATCGGCGAGGTTGGCGTAGATCGTCTGACCGCGTCGTTGGGCGGCCGGGATGTGCGGGTCCCAGGAGGCCAGGTAGGCAGGACCGTCGTGGCGCTGCAGGGCCAACTGCTGGCGTTGCAGCGCCGCGCTCGCGAGCATCTCTCGGCCCACGCCGCTGGTGGCCGTAGCGTGATGCGGGGGCTGAGCCGACGGCGTCCCCGGGGCGTTGCCACCGAGCCGGGAGAACACGAACGCGAGGGCAACGACCACCACCAGCACCAGTACGGCCGTGATGTTGCGCCGCCGCGAGCCCGTGCCGGAGTTCGTCGGTGGGCTCGTCGCACCGGTGGCCCCACTCGCGTCGCCGGCATCCGAGCCTCCTACCCGCGTGCGGGGCGTTTGGCTGGAGTTGCTTCCCGGGACAGCACCGCTCGGGTCAGTATCCGAGGACGACTCCGGCGCTGCCACGAGGTCATCCTAGGCGCGGTCATTCGGGGTGGAGCAGAACGGCGGCCGCACGGAGTGCGGTGCCAGGCAGGTCAGCCGATATGGACGGCCATGGTGATCGGCATCGACTGGAGCGGAGCGATCTGGACGACGGTGCCCGGATAGGGGGCGTGCACGACATTGCCGTTGCCGATGTACATCGCGACGTGGTGGATCGGGGAGTAGTAGAAGACCAGGTCGCCCGGCTGCAGCTGGGAGATCGAGACCGGAGTCCCGTAGCCGGTCTGAGCAGCAGCCGAGTGCGGCAGGGCGACGCCGGCGGCGGCCCAGGCATACATGGTCAGGCCGGAGCAGTCGAAGACATCGGGGCCGGCGCCACCGTAGACATAGGGCTTGCCGAGCTGAGCCAGGGCGGTGTTGACGGCAACCGCGGCGCGACCCGAAGCCGGCACGTTGATGGTGGGCCGCTGGCTGTCGCGAGACAAGGTGGTCGCAGAGCCGGTGGTGTAGGTCGTCTGCGCCTGGCTCTGGAGGGCGAGCAGTCTGGCCCGCTGCTTGGCTTGGAGGCTGTTGAGCAGCTGTTGCGCCTCGTGGGTCCGGCGGTCGAGCTGGGCCTTGTGGGCGGCCAGCCGTTGCTTGTCCCTGGCGATCGCGGCGAGCTCGCTCCTGGCCTGCGCCTGCTGGAGCCCGAGCTGCTTCTGCTGCTGGGTGAGCTGGGTGAGCATGCCGGTCTGCCGGTGCTCGACGACGGCGTTGCTGGCCAGGCTGTCCATGAACTGCTGCGGGTTCTTGGCGGCGAGGAACGACGCGCTCGTGGAGAGGCCGTTGGCACTTTGATAGTCGCTCACGGCGGCGTTGACCACCATCCGGCGCAGTGATTCGACCCGGCTCGACTGGCGATGCACGTCGGCCTGGAGGATGTGCAGGTGCTCGGTGGCCGACTGCATCCTCACCTTGACGGTGTTGAAGTCCTCGGAGGCGATCTCACCCTGCTGGTGGAGCTGGTTGAGGCGGGCTTGCGCCTGGGCGACGGTCAGCGGAGCGGTCGGCTTGCTGGGATCGGCCTGGCTGGACTGAGGGGCGACGACGAGGGTGCCAAGCAGGACTGCTGCGCCCACCATGGAAACGCGCTTCACAAAAACATGCATACGGTGTTGCTGACCAGAACTGGCCGGCTCTCTCCCTCTCCATGACGGGCGTTGTCGGTGAAAAACTTCCGATGCCTCACCGATGACGGGGTCTCCGAGCCGGCCCGGCGTGGCCTGCGTGGTGCGGAGACACCAAGCCGAAACATTACAGATCGGCCACGGCCCTGGCTAACCCCTCCCGAGGTTTCGGGAGAACTTTCGAGGTGACCCGGGTCACTCTCATCACATGGGCCCCATCTTGCTCAACTGTCACCGCCCTGTGCATCGCCGGCACGAGGGAACGACAGCCGATACGCGCGGCTCTGTCGCAAATCGGGGGATTGCGATCCGCGACCAAGGGGCACCGAGACCGTCAGGCTGGGTCGATCTGGGGCGAGTCGACCACGCCGACCATACGCAGGGGAGGGATCAGCCCCGCATCCGACAAAACGCTCAGCGCCCGCTGATCCTCCTCATCGAGGGCGATGTCCTCGGGCGGGCCGCCCAGCAGGATCGTCACCATGCAGTCGGGACATCCGATACCGCGCACGGTGCAGCGGTCGCAGTCGATCACGAGCGGCTCGTCGGCGACCGGCGACTGACGGCCGGTGACCGTCAGCGGCGGGGTGGCGGGCGGTGGCATGGGCGTGCCCGCGAGATGCGAGAGCGGATGCTCGGGCGCCATGACGACCTCCGACTGTCTGGGAACTGCGCTGTCCAGGACGACGCGATGCGGCCGCACCGACAGTTCTTCCGGACAGCCCAAACCTCGACGGATCGGCTCGTGCTCAGCCAGCCAAGCCTGGCGGCCCCCAACGAGGACGATGAATCCCGCGTCAGACAGGCTCGAGTCGCTGGTGCGGAGGTGCTGGCAGCTCGACCGCGATCGGATCCCCAGGCCGGACCACTCCCCCGGTCTCCACGACCCCCATCACCCCCGACTTGCGGACTACGCTGCCGTCGGCGTCGCGTGACAGCACGAGGGCCAGCGCGCCGCGACGAAAGGCGTCGATCTGCTGGCACGGGTTGCGCAGCCCCGTGACTGCGATGACGCTGGCGCCGATGCGCAGCCGGGTGCCCCGGGGAAGCGCCAGCAGATCCAGACCGCGGGTGGTGATGTTCTCGCCAAGATCTGCGGCCCCAACGTCAACTCCTCGCGCCTGCAGCTCGTCGTGCAGCTCGGCGTGGATGAGGTGCACCTGGCGGACGTTGGGCTGGGTGGGGTCGCGCCGCACACGTGACTGGTGCTGCACGGTGGTGCCGGCATGTCCGTCGCCTTCGACACCGAGACCCTCGATCAGCGTGATGCTGGGCTGCAGATCCTTGCTGAAGTGATGGCCGGCCTTGCTCGCCACCGCGGTGACAACACCAGGCTCATGGTTAGGAGGCACGCATCGATCGTCTCAGGCGCTTGGGCGAGCCTCAACCACGAGTCACGCTCCCAGGGCACCTGCCAGGGCGAGCGACGCGACCGCCCGGGCGCCCATCTTGGTGACGCTCTCCGCCACCTCGCGGTCGGTGGAGACGACGACGACCGGGCGACCCGTCGGCTCGGCCGACACAAGCTGGCGGATCAGGTCGTCGGCGATCACACCGGGTGGGCTGAACCTGACCCGGACGGTGTGTGACGGCGGCATCGGGGGCGGGTGCACCAGGTCGGCGCCGTCGAACACGATCGTCGTCTCGATCCCCTTGCCGGCGACCAGACCTGTGACGCCAGCCACCAGCTTGGCCCGCTGTTGGTCGAGCGGAGCCGCGTGCCAGGCAGTCTTCGAGACGTTGTAGCCGTCGACGATGAGATGCACCCGTGGCAGCTCGAGCAGCCGGCGCAGCAGACCCGGATCATCGCTGAGCATCGCCCGGCCGACGCCACCGATCCGCGGGGTCGGCGCCTCGACTGACTCGACGGTGTCGGCCGGGAGCAGCTCTGACGGCGGCAGCCCGAGCTCACGACGCAAGCCATGGGTCGCGTCGACCAGTGTGTCGAGCAGCAGTCTCAGTCGCATCGCCTCCAGATCACGCTCGTCGCGAGCCGCGCGCCGAGCCGAGCTGGTGTCGGACTCGAGCTCGGCGACCCTGGCCCGCAGTCTTCGAGCCTCCGCCTCGCTGGCCCTCGCCGCCACCTCGGCCTGGCGCTGCACCTCGTCGAGCCCCTCGGCTGCTCTGGTCGCCTTCGAGCTCGCGTCGGTGAGCTCATGCCGCGCCTCTGCCAGCGTGTGCCGCAGGGACCTGTTCTCCCTCTTCAGGTCGTCGACCTGAGCCTTGAGCTTCTCGCGGACCCGCCCTGTCTCGCGCCGGGCGGCGTCGAGTTGGCCCTTGAGCCGCTCCACCGCCTCGACCAGCTCTCCGGTGGCGCCAGTCTCGGCGTGCTGCTCGGCTCGCGCGGCTGCCTTAACCAGCTCTGCCCAGCCGTCGTCGCGGGCGATATAGGCGACGGCCGCGGCATCAACGAGCAACTGACCGCCGAGCGCATTACCCGTCTCAGGTGCCGACAGCGTGCCGGGAACCATCCCCTTCACCTGGACCGCGAGGTGCCCTCGAAACTCCTCGTCTGACTCGACCGCCGCCTCGATCTGGCTGCCCGCGAGCTTGGCCCGGCGTGAGGGTGCGAACGACGCCGCCCTGCGCAGGGACGGTGGGACCTGGTCGGCAGGCATTCGGGACAGCCCCTGGGAGGCCAGCGTGATCATCCGGGCCCGCAGCTTGACCGGCAGCGGGCCCACCTGCTCCTCGCCCGGGTCGCTCATCGGTCTCGGGCTCCGACTTCCCCGCCTGAGTCGGCCTGGACTCCCGAGTCAGGCGACGCAGTTGCGGACCCGGAGCCTGGTGCGTCAGGTCGCAGCACGAGCTCTACGGCGTCGGTGCGGCCACACCAGCGGCAGGTGACTGACGAGAGCACGGACTTGAACGTCTCGGAGTCCTCGACGTTCGGCTGCCCGGACAGGTCGAAGTGCCAGTACTCCTTCGTCGTGGCCGTGCGCACCACGTCGAAGCGCGTGAGGTTCCCGCAGCCGGCACAGCGCCACCGGTGCTGCTCGTCGGGAGCCCGCAGGGCCTGGTCGGCCATCAACCGCGCCTTTCGTGTCGATTCGCTCCTTCCAGCGTAGTCGTCACGACCTGACGCCCCGACGGATTTAGCTCATCATGACCGGCTGCTGAGCCGTGCGAGGCAAAGGATCACCAGCCCGAGATAGCACCAATTGCGCCGAACCCTGTCCGGGTCAGACGGTCCTGTGTCACCCTCGTGGGGTGACGCTCGAGCAAGCGACCCTGCAGGGCCCTCGCGGCCGCTGGGATGGACTGGCGGACCGCGTGCCCGTGCGGTTCAGGCGTTACCTCACGGTCGGTGTCGCGAGCGTCGCCGTGGACTCGCTGGTGCTGCTTGTGCTGCATGGCTGGGCAGGCATGGCACTCGGCGCCGCCACCACCGTGGCGTTTGCCTCGGCGTTCGTCGTCAACTTCAGCCTGAACATGCACTGGGTGTTCGACTCCCACCGGCAACTGGCACGGAGGCTGCTGCGGTACGGCTCCCTCGTGGTCGTCAACTACGGCGTGACGATCCTGGTGGTGCTCGGTCTGAGCTCGCTCGGCCTCTACTACCTGTTGGCGAAATGGGTCGCCATCGGCGCCTGCGTGATGCTCAACTACGTCGCGTACAGACGCTGGGTGTTTGCCTGACATCAGCCGTTCGGACGACCCCCGCCCGGCGTTCGGGTGGCCCCCGTCCGCCGTTCGTGCACTTCCGCCTGAATCTCCTGTTTTGGGACATGACTAGTCCCTAGCGTTGAACTGCTCAACGCCGAGGGAGAGCCCCCATGTACAAGGATCTGCGTGTCGCCGTCGTCGTGCCGGCACACAACGAGCAACGTCTGATCAGCCGGGTCATCGAGACGATGCCCGACTTCGTCGACCACATCGTGGTCGTCGACGACGCCAGCACCGACGACACCGGCCACGCCGCAAAGGCTGTCGGCGACTCACGGACCGAGGTCATCACCTTGCTCGAGAA
>JBOHDU010000410.1:0-1769 GCA_050700615.1 Nocardioidaceae bacterium | reverse complement strand
ACCTTAACGTGCCGGTATACGCGGCGTTCCACGAGTGGTTGGGCCGGGGCCCTGCCCTCCAGGACATGTGGACCGCGTGGAAGGCCGGCGATCGCAAGGCTGCCCTCGCCGCCGTGCCGGACTTGGTGGTGGACGACCTGATCGTCCACGGGTCGCCGGCGGAGGTTCGAGCCGGCGTGCAGCGCTACGTCGACAACGGCGTCACCACCCCGGTGCTGGCGATCGTGCCATACGGGATCGACCTTCGCCGGGCAGTGCGGGAGCTCGCGCCCGGCGCCGGCGCAGCGGTGGCAGGCTAGGGCCAAGCGATCAAGCGCCATCCCCTGCAGGTGGGACGTCGCGGGGAAGGAGCGCAAGTCCGGCGGACACCAGGTCGCGAAGGTCACAGCTGACGAGTTGAGCCCCCCACAAGCGCGCCGCCGCCACGTAGGCGGCGTCGTAGACGGAGATGGCGTGCTCCTCGGCGACCGATTCCGCCCTCGCCAACAGAGACGCCTCGACGCGCACCAGTCCGCCTTCGTCGGCTACCGCAGACACGCGAAGTCGGAGCCGGTGCGCGGCTGAGTGATCCCGCCACGCCCGCACCGCCACGTTCGTCACCTCGTAGAAAGCGAGGTCGAGCGTCGCGATCGGATCGGTACCCGTGAGCAGTTGGCGGGCGCTGGCGTGGTTCCCGTCGTCGGCGTCCTCGCTCGCAAGCAGAACGCTTGCATCCACGAACCAGAGGGTCAAATCGCAGGTCGGTGCGTCTTGATCAACCCGGCTACTCCGCCCCCGTGACCTATCGGTGGTCCGTCGATCTGATCGATCTCCTCCATGCGCTTGGCGCGGACGACGCTCCGGCAATGCAGCACTTCTTCGGCCAACTCGCGCAGCAACCCGCTCCTGGTGGTCCCACGACGAAGCGCCTCGACGTCGACGGCCCTCAACAGTTCGTCGGGCAGGGACACCATGACCTTGGCCACCAGTCCCAGTATACCCAGTATTGCCCGTACCCAAGCGTGGGATGCTGCTACATCAGCGGGGGACTCGCGTGTGCTTGAACTCGTTGAGCTCCGGCCAGCCCTCGAGGAGGTCGAGGACCCGCTCGACTGTCGAGGTGGCCCTGGCCCGGTCCTCCCCGGGCCGGTCCATCAACCGGACGAACACGGCGCGGTCACCGAGGATGAAAGTCGGAACGCCGAACACGGAATGGCGCTCGACAGCTTCGCGGTGCTCGGCCTCGAAGACCTTGAGGGGCCATCCGGAGTCCACCTCATGCAGAACTGCGGTCCCGTCGAGGCCGGCCCCGTCGAGGGCCTGGGTGACCACCGAGCGCTCACGCGTGTCGAGAGCGTGGTCGTGCCGGGCGGCGAAGAGCGCGCGGTGCGCGGCGTGGAACTGGTCCGGGTGGCGGTCGCGAGCCACGATCCCCGCCAGGTTGGCCAGCAAGCCCGGGTAGCGCTCCGGCTCGTCCCACACAGGAGGCTCCCCCTCCGCCACGTGGGCCTGGTCGAGGGAGAACGCGAGGAAGCGGACGTCCCAGGGCGCGCCGTCCTCGATGGCGGACAGCAGATGCTCGTGGGCGTTGCGGGCGAATGGGCAGCGGTAGTCCCAGGTCACGGAGAACGAAGTGGTCACGGAAGTGTCAACGCCGCGCGCCGGCCGGCGATTCCGGGTCGCAGGGCAGCAACCGCCTTGTCAGCTCACCCAGGAGGGCGCCGATGAGAGCGCCGCCCACCACGTCGGAGGCGTGGTGGATCCGCACGTGCACCCGGCTTGCGGCGATG
>JBOHDU010000409.1:0-3149 GCA_050700615.1 Nocardioidaceae bacterium | reverse complement strand
CGTGAGTCCCGGCCGGTGTGGGGGACACTGACCAGCTATCGAGACGGCCGTCAGCGTCCCGTGAGATTCGACGGACGTCATGACGTCACGGCGTCCGTGGCGATGGACTCGGTTTGTGCCGCCGTGGGCGGCACCCTGAGCACCCAGCACGACATGCTGCTCGGGTTGGGCGTACGAGCGACCCGTCCGCCACTGACACTGGCCAGCAGTGATCCCGCCCGATACCTGAATCGGTTGTCGTTGGCTGGCGAGGCCGCGGAGCTCACCGCCGCGGGCGGTCTGGGTGACCATCTCTGGGTCGTCTCGTCAACGGAACCCCTCGGGACCGGAGACCACCGCCTGGCTCGCCGGGAGACTCCGTGAGATGATCCCCAACCCTGGCTCGCAGCAGCGGTGCTGAAGAAGCCCAAGTCGCGGGTCGGCGATTTCACCGACGACCGCGGGTGCGCCGTCTGCGGACGGTCCGGGATTGGGGCGTAGGGTGCGCCAATGCCACTGCGTCGCATCCTGACGTGTTCCTGGCTGCCAGCACTCACCGCCGCGATCGTCATCACGCTGATCCTCGTGCATTTCGGGATGCCGGCGGGTGTGCTCCCTCGCCTTGTGGCCTACTTCGTCCTGACGGTCTGCCTCCCCGGCGTCTTCGTGTGGCGTGGCCTGATGCGCGAGGTGCATACCGACGCCGAGCAGCCGGCGACCTGGTTCGAGGACCTGGCCATCGGGACGATTTTCGGCTTCGGGGTCCAGCTCCCGGTCTATCTGCTGGGAGTCTGGATCCATCAACCGCGGCTGTTCTGGTTGATCCCCATCGTCCTCGTCGTCGCCACGGTCGTGAGCAAGGGGGCACGAGGCATCTGGACACAGCCGAGCGCCAAAGTCGACTTCAAGCTCAGCTGGGCGATCGCCGCCATCCCCGTCTTCGGCGTCGGATGGCTTGCTCGCAACATGTTCTCGTTGCAACCGCTTGGCCTGCCTCGCGGCGACGCGCCATTCGTCGACGAGAGTTTCCATCAGTCTCTGATCGGCGAGCTGATGTATCGGTTCCCGCCCCAGATCCCCTACCTCCACGACACCCCCCTCGACTATCACTGGTTCGTCCACGCCCAGATGGCGGCAACGGTCTGGGGAACCGGCATCGACACCCGTGTCTTGTTACGACTCGTCATGCCTGCCCTGATGATCTCGTTGACCGCAGCAGGGCTCGGCGCAGTTGCCCTGCGACTGACCAAGCGCCCGTTCACAGCGTTCCTGGCCCCCGCGCTCATGTTCGCCGGTGGCTTCAACCTGATCGGCCCCCACTACCAGATCTCGGACTTCAGTGAGCCGTACATGATGAAGCGGCTGGTGTTCAGCCCGTCGCAGACCTATGGCTTCGCGATCGCGCTGCCGGTGATCCTGCTGCTTCTCGAGGTGCTACGGCCCGATCGAAAGGCCCGCCGCTCCACCTGGATCGCCTTGACGGTCTCGCTGTTCGCACTGTCCGGTGCCAAGGCCACGTTCCTGCCGATCTTCTTGTGCGGCATGGCGGGGGTCTGGCTGTTCCAGATCGTTTTCGCCCGAACGTTCGACAAGACTGCCACCGCGTTGCTCGTCCTTGTCGCGGCCGTCACGGCGTTCGCCCAGTTCATCCTGCTCGGAGGCGCAAGCGGTGGACTGACGTTCATGTTCTGGGGAACGGTCGACAACGCCCTCCACGCGGAGGCCATTGCCCGTTCGCCGGCCTCCATCGTCTTCATGACCACCACGATGCTGATCGGCTGGCTGCTCTATTCGGCGGGAGCGATCGGGCTCGTGGTTCGCTCTCGATGGCGCGACCGGCGGGCGGTGTGGATGCTGGTCACGATCATCACCGGAGTCGCGGTGCCCTTCCTGCTGGAGCGACCCGGGTGGGCGCAGCTCTGGTTCCAGAGGTCCGTCGCAGAGCTTGTGGTACTGCTTTCGGTCTGGGGGCTCAGCCTGCTGTTGCCCACGACGCTGCCACGCCGTGACGGTGTGGTGCTCGGCTCGCTCGCCGGCGGTGCGGGACTCGCTGGCTTCCTGGTCGCCAGCTACATCGAGAGCAACAGGACGGAGGTCAACCTCGCCAGCTATGACACGCTGATATACACCACCGTGGCCCCGATCGCGGTCGTCGTATGCTTTGTCCTCGTCAGACAGGGGGCAAAAATCGCTCGACCTGCTTTCCGACCCAGGGTCGAGATGCTGGCGGTGTTGTTGATAGGACTCGGCTTTATGCATGTTTACTCGCTGGCGTACGACTCCGTCAGCCAGCGACCACTTCCCCCACCCGCCACCGGGCACCTCTTCGCTGCGGGCGGATACTCCGCGGCGCGATGGGTGGCGAACCACTCCTCGCCGGACACCCTCATCGCCACCAACGTGCACTGTGCGGAACCCACCGGGCCCTGCGACAACCGGAACTTCTGGATCAGCGGCTACTCCCGGCGCCGCGTCCTCATCGAGGGGTGGGGATACACCTCGGTCACCACGGCGGATCGGCCGGCAGGTGCCGGCTCCCGAGGCGTCGCCAGCCCCTACCCGCACCTGCTTGCGATGAACGACGCGGCGTTCGAGCACCCGTCCGCCACCACGGTGGGCCGGCTGGTCCGGCGGTACGGAGTCCGGTGGCTCTTCGTGTCGAAGAAGTACCGGGCGAACCTCTCCGGGCTGAAGGCGCTCCCCGGTGTGCTCGGCGAGCGGTTCCACAACCAGAACTACGTCGTCTTCGAGGTGCTCGATGCGCACTGACCTCAGCGGCAGCAGCCCCGGATCAGAGGCGAGCGACACCGGCCCGATGGAGGCCCTCCCTACCGGCAAGACTCGCACGCTTCCCGTGCACAGGATCGTGACGTCGTCGTGGCCGCCGATGATCCTTACGGTCTTCGCGCTGTGCGGGATCTTGCTGGTCAAGCAGGTCCCGGCCCTCGCGATCTTCCACTGGGGCATCTACTTCTTGTTCACGGTGGCGATTCCCGGCGTCTTCTTCTGGCGGCTGTTGCTGCGCAGTCTGCACCGTGACGCCGCGGACCCCCCAACCTGGTTCGAGGACCTGTCACTCGGCACCATCTTCGGGTTCGGGGTGCAGCTCCCGATCTACCTGCTCGGCGTCGCGATCGGCGTTCCCAGGTTCTTCTTCATCATCCAGGTTC
>JBOHDU010000408.1:0-1893 GCA_050700615.1 Nocardioidaceae bacterium | reverse complement strand
GGTCAACCTCGGCACGGCCGCGCTGGAGGATCCGACCTGGTGTGCCCGTGCGATCGGCGAGCACGGCGACCGGGTCGCGGTCGCGCTCGACGTGCGCGGCACGACCCTTGCCGCCCGCGGCTGGACGCGCGACGGCGGAGACGTCTACGACGTCCTTGCGCGGCTCGACGCCGAAGGCTGTGCTCGCTACGTGGTGACCGATGTCAACCGCGACGGCATGCTCGGCGGCCCTAACCTCGACCTGCTCCGAGACGTGTGCTCTCGAACCGATCGTCCCGTCGTCGCCTCCGGTGGGGTGTCCACGCTCGATGACCTGCGCGCGATCGCGAGCCTGACACTGAACGGCGTCGAGGGCGCGATCGTCGGGACCGCGCTGTATGCCGGCGCTTTCACGCTCGAGGACGCCCTTGCCGCGGTCGCGGCGGGCAGCGGGCAGGAGCCCGGGCCCCGCGGGAGCCCGTGACGCTAGCCGTGCGGGTCATCCCCTGCCTCGACGTCGATGACGGCCGAGTGGTCAAGGGTGTCAACTTCACCGGAATGCGCGACGCGGGTGACCCCGTGGAGCTGGCCGGACGCTACAACGCCGAAGGTGCCGACGAGCTGACGTTCCTCGACATCAGCGCCTCCCGACAGCGTCGCGACACCGTCCTCGACGTCGTACGCCGCACCGCGGAGCAGGTGTTCATCCCGTTGACGGTCGGCGGCGGCGTGCGCCGGGTCGACGATGTCGACGTGCTGCTCCGCGCCGGGGCGGACAGGGTCTCGATCAACACCGGAGCCATCGCGCGACCCGGCGTGGTGAGCGAGATCGCCAGCAGGTTCGGTCGCCAGGTTCTGGTGCTCAGTGTTGATGCCCGACGAGCGTCCGGGTCGCCGTCCGGGTTCGAGGTGACGACCCACGGAGGCAGCCGGCCCGCCGGCCTCGACGCGGTCGAGTGGGCCCGCCGCGGGGCCGAACTCGGTGCCGGTGAGATCCTGCTCAACTCGATGGACGCTGACGGGACGACCCTGGGCTTCGACCTCGAGCTCATCCGTGCAGTGCGCCAGGAGGTGGGCGTGCCGATCATCGCGAGCGGCGGTGCCGGCCAGCCTGGCCACTTCGTTGCCGCCGTCGAAGCAGGAGCGGACGCACTGCTGGCGGCCAGCGTCTTCCACTTCGGCACGCTCAGCATCGCCGAGGTCAAGCAAAGCCTGGCCGCCGCTGGTCACCCGGTCCGCCTGTGACACGCCACGCGCGCCGGACTTCAGACCCCGAACCTGGTGTTCCTCAGCTTCTCCACCCGGTCGGCTGATCCCGCGAACTTCACGTCCGCGACCTCACCCCGGCCGAACGCGAACAGCGCCAGCTCACTCGCCAAGCCCTCCACAGCCACGCGCGGGCTGCCCTTGGCCGCCACCACACTGTCGCCACTGTCGCGGCGATCGAGCTCGGCACCGACCGTGGACTTGCGCATCAGCAGCTTCGACGCGAGCCGCATCCGCGACCAGAGCTCGTCCTCGACCCAGGCCGGAAGCTCCCGGCGGGTCCATTGTGGCTGAGCTCGGCGGACATCCTCGTGGTGGACGAAAAACTCCAAGGAGTTCCCCAGCCGGTCGGCCTGCTGGATCGTGAACACCGACAGCAGCGGGGGTCCATGCCGCCACCTGTCGACCAGCGTTTCGAAAGCCTCCCCGCTGACCAACCGCTCGATCTCTGCATCGGCGGCGCCGGGCCGCAGCATCTTGATCAAACCGACCGGGGACGACTCGCGCAACACCAGGTGGGCTACCAGGTGGTGGTTGTCCCAGCCGCTGCACAGGGTCGGCGCCGACGGGCCGAGCTGGTCGAACAGATCGCTCAGCCGAGCCCGCTCGATCTCCGAGACGGAGCCCCCCTCGGGGCTGTGGGGGTAG
>JBOHDU010000407.1:0-11748 GCA_050700615.1 Nocardioidaceae bacterium | reverse complement strand
GCCCGCCATCAAGGTGAGACCGTCCACCGCTTGGGCGGCAACCGAAGCTCCCGCTGAATCGTACTGATCGCGGAGTGCTGTGATGTCGGGGTGGTCCTCGATATTCAGCCTCTCTGTTGTCATGAGTGCCCTCCTTCTGGAGATGTGAAGGCAACGATGATGTCTTCGTTTTCCAGCCTAGGTCGCAGATTCGAGCGACCCCCACGCCGAGTCGGTACCGCCCCGGATTGCGTTACCTGGCGGCCAGGTGACCCACCACGAGCCCGCCGGGACGAAGAATCAGGCTTTGCCGATGCGCGCCGCGACGTTGGCGGCACCCCACGCCACCGCAGACACGCCAGGTCCGGGGTGCATCGACGCACCGAGCAGATGCAGCCCGACCAGGGGATTGCTCGCGGCCGCCCGACGTGCGTTCTCTCGCCAGCCTGCCCAGGCAAGGCCGTACGCCGACCCGCCCGTCTCCTCGATCACCTTCACTGCCGACCGGTCCAGCCGAGTGACGACCTGCGTGCGCACGTCGATGCCGCGGCGGGCCAGTGTCATCAACACGTCCTCAAGCGCCGCACCCCGACGCCACACGGTCCACGCATGAAGCTCGCCGACCGGACTGCCGGACGGATCTGCGGTGGCCGACGCCGAGGGGAGCGGTGAGGTCGGGACGGGGGCTGCGACCCGGGAGGTGTGGAGCACGAGCATCGGGTCGCCGTGCAGCACCACCTCGTGCGGGAGAGTCGGCACCGGACCTTCGATACCGAGGTGGGTCACGGCTGGTGGCAACGCGGGCGTAGCTCGCTCGAAGACGGTTCGCACGGACTCGGCCGACTGGTGGTCCACGAGGCTGCTGAACACCGCTCGAGGATCGATGTCGGTGATGACGACATCGGCCGGAATCTCCATGCCCGCTTGGGTTCTTACGCCTTTCACCCGGTCGTTTTCGACAGTGATCGCGGTAACCCGACACTCCAGGAGTACCTCGACACCGCGCTCGGCGAGACGAGTCGTCAGCGCGTCGGCCACCACGCTCAGCCCTTCGGCGACACTCCAAACACCGAAGGTTCTCTCGACGTAGGCGTCGACCGCCGCGTAGGCAGGGACATCGCGAGGCTCGGATCCTGCCAGCAGGAAGGGATGTGCGGCGATCGTACGCAGCCGCTCGTCGGTAAATGCCTTCTTCAGCAACCGTTGCAGCGAGGTGCGGGCCGAGAGAGCGCGTGCCACCTCCCGATCGCCGAAGCGGTTGCCGCCATACGGCTCGTCGAGGACCTGCAGCCGTAGCACATCCCAGACCGGCTCCTGACGATCGACGAAGGCGGTCCATGCTTGCCCGCTCCCTGCACCCAGAGCGGCGTCGAGCGCGTCGGTCTGGCCGCTCCGGGAGCTGGCCGGGAGGTCGACGTACGAGCGGTCGGGGAAGACATGACGGCGTGACGGGTCGCGCATCCGGAGGTCGACGTAGCGTTCGATCGGCCGGCCGGACTTGCGGAAGAGGTCGCGGAGCACTGCGGGAATCGTGGTCGAGGCCGGCCCCGCGTCCCAGCGGAACCCGTCCTGCTCGACGAAGTGCATGGCGCCGCCAAGACTGGTCCGTTGCTCGCACAGGGTGACCTGGTGGCCGAGCTTGGCCAGCCGGGCGGCCACTGCCATTCCGCCGACCCCGGCACCCACCACGACGACCTTGGCCACGAGACGCGAGCCTAGTGGGCGGTCTGGGGTAGTCGTTTGTCGGCAGTTGCCGGCAGCCGTTCGGGCGGTGCGGGCTGCACCCCAACGGTGGACCGTCGACGACGTTCCTGTCGGACTGGGGTCCGCGCGCCGACGCCGGGCAGAAGCTGGTCGTGGCGCAGGTGCAGGGGCGCTGGATCGGGGTGTGGTGGTCGGGCGCCATCGGCTGGCTGTACTCGCCGCCCGGGCACCCCGTCGTGCTGCGCTCGAGCGGTGTCGAGCTGACGCCGGCTGCGGGGAAGTCATCGGTGCCGGTCTATGGCCGTGCCTACCCCGAGCAGGCGGCCTACGCGCCGTACCAGATCCCCTACCAGACGGTGACCCCGCTGCAGTACTCGATCGGGGCGGGGCAGGCGTACGTGCTCGCCGACGCAAACATCCAGACCGACTACTACCACGCAGTCTCGTTCAACTGTGCCCATGCTGTCGATGACTGCACCGACGTGGTGGGACAGGTCAAGTACTACGAGATCTGGTACAACCACCGGATCGCCTACGTTCAAGCCGACGACGTGGTGGTCAAAAACTAGGCTCGGGGCCGGTTCTGCGGCGGTTGGCGGCAGGCGTACGGCGGGGCGGCGATGCCCGGGCGGACGTCTGCCCTCAACTGGTGCTTGACGCGCGGGGGCAGCGTGCCTGGGCCGGTCGGGTCCCGGCACACATCGGGGCAAGAGATGCGCGGGCCGGTTTGACCCCGGCTGACCTCGTGCCGACGATGGTGGGGTGAAGCTGAAGCTGGATCTGCACGACATCTACAACCATGGCGACGAGATCGACCGTGCTCTGCGCTCGGTCATCGACGAGGCGGTGCAGAAGAAGGCCAAGCTCGTGGAGATCATCCCCGGCAAGGGTTCTGGTCAGCTGAAGAAGCACGTGCTGCGCTTCCTGGACCAGAAGGAGATCAAGGCGATCTACCACCGGGTGGAGAAGGACTCCGACAACTTCGGCCGCATCTTCGTGCACTTCCGTTGGAAGTAAGGCGTCCTGCACCCTCGCCGGCGCTGCTCGCGAGGGTCAGCCGCCGAGGGAAGCGAAGATCGTAAACGGGGTGCCGGGCATACCGTCTTGCCAGCCGATCCCGCCGCCGGCTTCGACGCCGACTCGGGCATCGGGCGATGCTTCGGACCTGATTGCCTCGGCCAACTGTCGAGCCTCGTCCTCGTTCGTGGCGCCGACAACCAGGAACCTCCAGCGACGTACGACCGACCTGCCCTCGTCGGTCAACCGCTGCGCGAGGCGGACGGCGTCGCGATGTGAGTCGAGCTGCACGCGCACCTCCCAGGCGGCGTAGCCGGAGGCCGTCGACTCCTGGGTCTCCGCGTGCATCAGCAACTGGCGCTCGGCCTCCTGCTCGGCCGGGGTTGACGGCAGGGCGACGTCGGGGGCCTCCCATCGTTCTTCGACCGGATGCCAGCGGTGCAGGGCGAAGTCGGCTTGCAGTCCGTGCTGGCGCAGTATGTCCTCGAGCACATCCTGTGCCTGGGTGGCCGACTCCTCGCTGTCGGCGTACAGGAACACCTCGGAGTCCGACCCGCTGACGGCGACGTGACTGGTCAGCAGTCGCCTGACCTCCTCCTCGACCTGGTGTTCGTCGAGAAAATGGAGGACACCGCTCGTCCTGCCTGCGTCCTGCAGCGTCGCGGTCACTCGCCAGTCATCACTCACGCGCCGAATCTACCGTGTCGCCAACGGTCACGACCCCGAACTCGTCTGCGGTTGCCGGCTCGAGCCGCACCGCGTGGCGATGGCGGTCCTCCGCCAGGTGCACCGACGCGGGGTGGCCGCTCGTGCACGCTGCGCCGCGGGGTGGCCCGGCCCGGTTCACTGGATCATGACGACGACCGGGTTGGACACCTGGTGCGTCGCCGGGTCGACCATGCGGAACCGGTTGGGGCCGGGTCGCCCGGTTTCGACGTACGTCCGGAACGAGTTGTGGTAGACCACCGCGCTGGTCGGGAAGGCGGACCAGTGGCCTCCCTCCAGGCGTTGCACCTGCAGGTTGACACCGTCGTGCCCGGGGAACCTCCCGACCAGGTTGACGCGCTGCATGCTCCGCGCGTGCTGAGGCTGGGCGCTGAGGCTGATCGCGCCATGGGGCACCACGTTGTGGCGGTGGGTCGTGGTCCGGCGGTGGGTTGTGGTGGGGCGAGAGTCGGTGGAACTCGAGCCGTGCCGGCCCCGCGGCCGTGTCTGGGCGGTTTTCGCGGGTGCCGCCTGAGTGGCCGGGTGGGTGGTCCGGGTTCCGCTCGGCTGCACCGATGCAGCCAGCGTCGTTGGGGTGTTGTTGGTGAGCCCGGCGACGTCAGCGGCCTTGAGGCCGAGGAAGGCCACGATCGCGCCGACGAGCACCCCGACCGCGACCAGCATCACGACCCCGACCAGGACTTGCTGCTTCCAGCCGCTGTCGTCGTGTGGCACTACATCTCCGTCTGCTGGGGGCGTGCAGGGGCGCCTCCATCGTGTCAGACGGCTCGACCCGCCCAAAATCTCCGCCAGCCTATGGCCCTGGTCGGGCCGCGAGTCGGCTCGGGCGGAGGGCTGCCGGCAGGTGCGGTGGTTCGTGCAACGCCGCCTTGGCGCGCGTTTGCCGTCAGGTGCCAGCAAACGCACGGGGAATGGAGTGCCCGCTTCAGGTGGTCTCGACGTCGATCTCGGTGGCGTCGGTGAGGGAGCGGAGCTCGTCGTACGTCGTGCTGAAGACGGCGTGCGGGTGGCCGGCCGCGGCCCAGATCTGGGCGTGCGCGCGCAAGGCCCGGTCGAGGTACGTGGGGATGGGGCTGGGGTGCCCGATCGGGGCGACGCCGCCGATCGCCTGGCCGGTGTGGTCTCGGACGAACTCCGGCGCCGCACGGCGGAGGGTCCGCACGCCGATATCGGTCGCAACCTTCGTGGTGTCGACCCGATGCGCGCCGGAGGTGAGGATCAGCACGGGCTTACCGCCGGCGTCGAAGATCAGCGAGTTCGCGATCGCCCCGACCTCGCAGCCGAGCTGATCGGCCGCCTGCTGGGCGGTGCGGGCGGAATCCGGGAATACGACGACCCGGCCGGTGGCTCCGAGCACGCGCAGCCGTTCGGTCACGTTGTCGATGCTGCGATGAGTGACCGGGTCGGCGGCGCCGCTACTGCCGATCTGGGTGCCCTGGCCGCGAGCGACGCCGTCGGGGGCGGCCGAGTCAGCGGCCTCGGATTCGGGGTGGCTCATGGCGACGACCTTAATTGTTGCGAGCGCCTGTCGTCGCTGCGAGGTCCGAGTAGCGTGACCGCAATGCTGCAGGTTATTGGTGCTGGGCTACCGAGGACAGGGACGCACTCCCTGAAACTCGCGCTGATGACGTTGCTCGGTGGTCGCTGCTATCACATGAGCGAGCTCTTCGAAAACCTCGACGACGTGGCGCAGTGGCGGACTGCGCTCGATGGCGATGCCGGCTGTCTGGCGGGCGTGTTGGACGGATATACAGCAGCTGTCGACTGGCCGGCATCGGCCCTCTGGCCGGAGCTGGCAGCGATGTACCCGAGCGCGCTCATCGTGCTGTCCACCAGAGCCGACGCCGAGGGCTGGTGGCGCAGTATGGACGCCACCATCATGGAGGCCTACCGCACCGAGCGCGAGCCCGAGCACCGGGAGTGGTCGGAGATGGCGGTGGAGTTGTGGCACCGGGAGATTGGCCCGACGTGGGAGGACCCGGCGATGGCCATCGCTGCGTACGAACGGCACAACCGTGAGGTCCGCGCCAGCGCGCCTTCCGGGAGGTTGCTCGACTGGAGCGCGGTCCAGGGGTGGGCGCCACTGTGCACGGCTCTCGACCTGCCCGTGCCCGAAGAGCCCTTCCCGCATGTCAACTCCACCGAGGAATGGGAGGAGCGACGTCGGTCCCGCGAGCTCGGCTAGTGGTCACGGGTCCGGTTGACGAGGGGCGGCGCTTTCGGTCGTTCGCCGACGGGTGCGGGCAGACGAGCCGCAGGCGGGGCGTCGGGGCGGCCGTTTGCCGCCAACCGCCCGCCGGTAGACGTAGATGAGCAGGAAGCCGGGCGGTCGCGCCCGGAGTTCGCCGCAGCCGACGATTGTCCACACACTCTCGCCGAAGGGCTTGACTGGTTGTCGACGGCAAGGTTTACTGTTCCTATTGATTCGAACATACGTTCGATTCACTCGATCGGAGGTTTCGCGGCCCGTTCGAGGAGGCGGATCGTCGCGGCGAGGGTGGACTCGACCCCTGTCCTCGCCGGGCGACCGCCCATGACCACCGATGGTCTTGTGGTCTCGATGCGCCTCGTGCAGGGAAAGTGCACGGTGCGCATCGAGGTCATCGGGCCGTCGGCGCCGACCAGGCAGACAGACCTGGGTTCGGCCGGTTGCACGCCGGCCGCTTCTGGATCCGTCATGGGCCGGTGTTGACCATGCCATGCCGCTTCCCCCGGCTGGTTCTGACCTGAGAGCAGACGTCAGCCGGAGGAGTGCACACGATGCGTCGTTACGACGAGCCGATCGCCGTCCGCCGCGGACTCGTCGCGGGCCAGGAGGCTCCCGAGCAGTTCCTGTGGCGGGGCAAGCTGTGGATGGTGCGCGAGATCGTCTGCCATTGGGTGGAGACCGGTGCCTGGTGGGAGCAGTCCGGGGTGGTGGCTCTCCTCGGGATCGGCGTGGGAGCCGGCCCGGGAGCCTCCGCATCGAGGGGCGCCGATCTGCTCGGTGAGCGGGAGGTGTGGCGAGTCGAGGAAGCCCGGGGGAGAGTGGCGGCACGTGCCGCACGGCTGCCTGGTCGGGCTTCCCAGCGACTTGACCAGGCCCAGGATCCACTGCGGCCACCATCAGGGCCGTCGGGGGAGGCGCCGTCCAGGCAGTCGGCGGTGCCATCATTCGAGCCGTCGACGGAGGCACCATCCGATGCTCCGTCCGAGCCGCTTGCGCAGTCATGGGGGTACGGCGTGTTCGAGATCGGCTTCGCCTGGGCCGACGGTCAGTGGCGGATGATCGGGAGCATCGACTGATGGACCCGTTCGTCCACCTGCACGTCGCGTCGGGCTACTCGCTGAAGTTCGGTGCGTCCCACCCGCACCGGCTCGTCGAGCGAGCGATAGAAGCGGAGATGGACGCCCTCGCACTGACCGACCGGGACGGGGTCTACGGGGCGGTCCGGTTCGTCAAGGCGTGCATGTCCGGCGGCATTCGCCCGGTGCTCGGCGTCGATCTTGCCGTCCAGCCGTCCGGGTTGATGGGTGGCTCGGCACCCGCGCTGACTCCGGTGCATGCCCCGATGGCCTCGGTGCTGCTGCCGGCCCGGTCGAGCCCGAGCAGTGGCACCGACACCACCCGGGCCGGCGCGTCTCGTAGGTCACCCGCCAGAGGCGGCAGCTACCGCGACCCGGTGCTGCCGCGGGTCACCCTGCTCGCCGGAAGCAAAGCCGGCTGGGCGGCACTGTGCCGGCTGGTGTCCGCCACCCACCTGCGCGGCGAGCGAGGGGTCCCGGTCACCACCCGCGAGCTCATCGCCCACTACTGCGGCGGGCTCACGGGTAACGGCGACCACGACCTGCTCGTCCTGCTCGGTCCCGGGTCCGAGCTCGGGTGGGCCGCAACCCGGCGTCGCGACGACCTGGCCCGCGAGGTGCTGCGGCAGTGGCGGTCCGTCGTCGACCCGGTCAACCTGGTGGTCGAGGTCGTCTCCCACCGCGCGGCCGGTCATGGTTCCGGCTCCAGCGCCCATGCCGCCCGGATGGCCGGAGTCGCCGTCGCCGCCGGTCACACGTTCGTGCTCACCAACGCGGTCCGCTACGCCGATCGCAGCGACGCGCCTGCCGTCGACATCCTCGACGCGACCCGGCGGCTGGTGCCGCTCGACGTGCGCCATGTCGACCGGGCCAATGCCGAGGGCTTCATGAAGTCCGGCAAGGAGATGGCAGACATCGCTGATGAGATCTGCCGCTACGCCGGGTTCGATCAGTACGAGACCGACCGGCTGCTGGCCCGCACCAGGGGCGTGGCCGACCGCTGTGCCCTCGATCCGCGGGCCGATCTCGGCCTCGGTGAGGTCCATCTTCCCGAGCTTGAGGTGAGCACAGGCGCAGCGGCGGCTCGAAGTGGTGACACCGGCGACGGTGAGCTGCTGGCCCGTTGTGAGGCCGGCATCGCCCGGCGCTACCACCCCGACCAATGTGACGCGGTCTCCGACCGGCTCGCCGCCGAGCTGGCGGTCATCGGGCGGCTCGGCTACGCGTCGTACTTCCTCACCGTGGCCGACGTCGTCGACCTGATCCGCGACATGGAGGTGCGGGTGGCCGCCCGTGGATCGGGGGCGGGCAGCCTGGTCAACTACCTGCTCGGCATCTCCGGGGTCGATCCGCTGCGCTACGGACTGCTGATGGAGCGGTTCCTGTCCCCGCTGCGCCAGGCGTTGCCCGACATCGACATCGATGTGGAGTCGGCACGTCGCACCCAGGTCTACGAGCGCATCCTCGACCGCTACACCGGCGACCGGTGCGCGTGCGTGTCGATGATGGACACCTACCGGGTCCGCCATGCCATCCGTGATGTCGGTGCCGCACTCGGCATGCCGCCGGGCGAGATCGACTCGATCGCGAAGGCGTTCCCCCACATCCGCGCCAAGGACGCGCGAGCCGCTTTGCGTGAGTTGCCCGAGCTACGGGCATCCGGTCTCGGCGAGGAGCGTCTCGACCTGCTGTTCAAGCTGGCAGAGCGACTCGACGGGTTGCCGCGCCACATCGCCGTGCACCCGTGTGGAGTGCTGCTGTCCGACAGAACTCTCCTCGACCGAACTCCCGTCGAGGCCAGCTACCTCGGTTTCCCGATGAGCCAGTTCGACAAGGACGATGTCGAGGACCTGGGGCTGCTCAAGCTCGATGTGCTCGGCATCCGGATGCAGTCGGCGATGGCGCACGCCGTCGATGAGGTCGCCCGGGTCGACGACGTCCGCATCGACGTCGATGACGAGACGCAGGTGCCACGCGACGACCCTGCGACGTTCGCCCTCGTCCAGAGCACCCGCACGCTCGGTTGCTTCCAGATCGAGTCACCGGGGCAGCGGGAGCTGGTCGGGAAGTTCGCACCTGAGACGTTCGAAGACATCATCATCGACATCTCGCTGTTCCGTCCCGGTCCGGTCAAGAGCGACATGGTGGTGCCGTTCCTGCGGGCTCGGCAGGGGTGGTCGGAGCCGGAGTACCTTCACCCCGACCTGATCCCCGTGCTCGGGCAGACGCGCGGGGTGGTTGTGTTCCACGAGCAGGTCGTCGAGATGATCGCCGTGCTCACCGGCTGCACCCTCGCCGAGGCCGACGAGGCGCGCCGTGCACTCGGTGACCGCGCAGGCAAGGAGGAGACCCGAGTCTGGTTCTTCCCCCGAGCGCTGGGCCGCGGCTACTCCACGATGACGACGAAGCGGTGCTGGGAGGTGCTCGAGGCGTTCGCGTCGTTCGGCTTCTGCAAGGCCCATGCAGCCGCGTTCGCACTGCCGACGTTCCAGTCGGCCTGGCTGAAGGCGCATCATCCGGCGGCGTTCCTTGCCGGTGTGCTCACACACGATCCCGGTATGTACCCGAAGCGGCTGATCCTCGACGATGCCCGGCAGTTCGGCATCGCGGTGCTGCCGCTCGACGTCAACGCCTCCGACGATGTCTACCGGGTCGAGAAGATCGGCGTCTACGATGAGCCACCGCCCGAGGTGTTCGGGCAGCCGCCACGCCTGTCACCCGGTCCGGGGCTTCCCGACGGGCGCGCCTACGGCATCCGGTTGTCGCTGTGCGACGTGAAGGGCATCAGTGACGCCGAGGTGGCCCGCATTCTCGCGGCCCGCCCGTTCCACTCCCTTACCGACCTGTGGCAGCGGGCCCGACCCTCGAGGCCGGTCGCCGAGCGGCTGGTGCTGGCCGGTGGGCTCGACTCGATCTATGGCATCGGGTCGCCGGTTCCGGTCCGCCGCCGGGGCACCGTGACCCGGCGCGACCTGTTGCTCCAAGTGGCCGAGCTCGACCGCTGGAGCCGAGCCACCGATCGTGCGGTCAAAGCGGCTTCGTCCCGTCGTCCGACCCGCGCGCCCCGCACGTCGACCTGGCCCGCCCCCGATCCCTCGCCTGACGTGCAGGGCGCCGATCGGCGAGACGCCGCCGCGGGCTCGCCGGCTAGGGACGGGGGCCCCTCGTCAGACCTCGCCGCCACGCGTCGGCGTGAGCAGGCCGGGCAGCGTGAGCAGGTCGGGCAGCGTGAGCAGGTCGATCCGTGGCGGCTGGCGTCTGCACAGTCACGTGCTCCCCAGGAGGTGGCGCCGATCACGGCCGTCCAGCTCACCCTCGACCTCGATGACATGCCGGCGCTGGGGGAGGCATCCGGGCTGCCGGAGATGTCCGGCGCGGAGCGGGTCCGGGCCGAGCTGGAGATCCTCGGCCTCGACGTCAGCCAGCACGTCATCGAGTTCTACCACCCGATGCTGCGCGATCTCGGGATCACCTGGTCCCGTGACCTGCTGAAGCGTCGCAGCCGGTCCGAGCTGCTGGTGGCCGGCGTCAAGGTCGCCACCCAGACGCCACCGATTCGGTCCGGCCGGCGAGTGGTCTTCTTGACCCTCGATGACGGCACCGGGCCAGTCGACGCCACCTTCTTCGAGGACGCTCAGGGCCCCTACGCTGCCACCTTGTTCCACTCCTGGCTTCTGCTGGTGCGAGGTGAGCTGCGTCGTACCGGTCCCAAGGGTGTCTCGCTGCGGGCGACCGGCTGCTGGGAGCTGTCGACGGCACACGCCGCCTGGCAGCGTGCCGGGCCGGCGGGCGTGGCGGAGCTCATGAGCGCGCTGCCACCGGGTTTCGGCACCGAGGATGCCGTCCAAGGTGCGGCAGAGAGCCGCTCCACCCGTCCGGTGATGGCTCGCGGGCCGGCACTGCTCCAGGCTCCCGACGACGGTGGTCGTGGTGGCGAGAGCGACCCGAGCGCGAAGTCGGCGGCCGGTGGCATGGCCCGGCGCCGGGTGCTGGTGCACACCAGCGGGTTCAAGCAGTCGCCGTACTCCGACATCCGGCCGGCCGGTGAGGACACCAAGGCGGCCCCCCGCAAGCTGTGGCACTCGTCGCCGGGGAGCTCAGGTGGGTGACGTGCGCCGGGTCGGCCGGCAGCGCCCGATGATGCCGGCTCTCATCGCAGCCAGTCCGGCATTGGCCGGCGGTGTTGTGGCGACCCAGGTCGATGCAGCGCCAGCCGGAGGAGGACATACCGGCATCGGATGGCCGACGATGTTCGCCTGCTCGGTGTGCAGATCGTGGCAGAGCGCGGGCCAACGGCAGCGAGGCACCCTCTGGGCGGCGCAGACGGTGGGCGGTCAGGGGGGAGGCACACCACTAGGGTTGAGGCACGATCATCAGGCCGGCCGATTCCGTGCCCGCTCTCACCGTGAAGGAGACCACCCGTGGTTGAGCATCGCGGCGCGATCCGGGCCACCGTGTGGGACACCTTGCGTGTGGTGCTGCAGTCCGGTCATCAAGAAGTGGGGTCGATCCGCCCGCTCCAGATCGTCGACCTGGGCGGGGGCACAGGGTGGCTCGCGGTTCGAGTCGCCGAGCTCGGCCACCACGTCACCGTGGTCGATCCCAGCCCCGACGCGCTCGCCTCGCTCGCCCGACGCGCCGCCGAGGCCGACGTCCGCACCGCCGTTCGTGGGGTGCAAGGCGACGCCGTTACGTTGCGCGACCTGGTCGAGCCCGGTAGCGCCGACGTGGTCATCTGTCACGGGGTGTTGGAGGTCGTCGACGACCCGGTGCAGGCGCTTGCTGCCGCGGCCGCCGTTCTCGTCGAGCACGGTCATCTCAGCGTGCTGGCCGCTCAGCGGTCCGCCGCGGTCATCAGCCGTGCTCTGGCCGGGCATCCCATCGAGGCCCATGCCCTGCTCGACCAGCTCGACGGGGGTCCGGGAAGTGCGGACTCGGTGCCTCGTCGGTTCAGCCGGGCGCGTCTGGAGGAGCTGGTCGAGTCCGCCGGTCTCACCGTGGCTGAGGTGCGGGGCGTCCGGGTCTTCACCGACCACA
>JBOHDU010000406.1:0-9378 GCA_050700615.1 Nocardioidaceae bacterium | reverse complement strand
GTATGCAGCCGAACCGCCACTTCCCGCGACGTGCAGAGTGAGGGAAGTACAGGTTTACCCCCATACCTTGATGAAACTCCGAAGGCGGTAGCGGTGGGGGTTAGCTCCGAAGGGGGTAGCGGTCGGTGGTGGACCGCGGGGGCGGCTGGGTCGGCGGTAACGGGAGGTGGTGGGCGGGTGGATAGCATCACCGCGTGAGCGACGCTCTACCGCACCCGATCACGGGGCAGCTGTTCTCGAGCCCCGTACCGCCGGGCACGGGGTGGCCCGACGATCCCGCGACGTCGTCGACCACGACTGCGCTGGATGCCGAGGCGGTGGTCACACTCGCAGCCTCTCGTGAGGGACTCCCCGGGCTGGACGCGGCCGTCTCGGTGTGTCGCGCTTGTCCGCGCCTGGTGGCGTGGCGGGAACAGGTTGCCGTCGACAAGCGCGCCTCGTTCGCAACGGAGCCCTACTGGGGCCGTCCGATCCCGGGGTGGGGCAGCGATCGGCCCAGCGTGCTCATCGTCGGCCTGGCGCCGGCTGCCAATGGCGGGAACCGGACCGGCCGCATCTTCACCGGCGACCGCTCCGGGGACTGGCTGTTCGGCTCGCTGAATCGCGTCGGACTTGCCACCCGCCCGACCAGCGTCCACGCCGGTGACGGGCAGGCTCTGATCGCAACCCGACTGGTGGCGGCGGTGCGTTGTGTTCCGCCGGCCAACAAGCCGACGACGGTTGAGCGTGACACCTGTGCTCCGTGGTTCGACGCCGAGCTCACCCTCGTGATGCCGACGGTCCGGGCCGTGGTCTGCCTCGGCTCATTCGGCTGGCTAGTCACGTGGAGTGCCCTGACCCGACTGGGGTACGCCGTCCCGAAGCCGCGGCCGAAGTTCGGGCACGGGGTGCGTGTCGACCTGCCGGGTCGGGGCTCTGCACGTGTCGATGGGGCCGTTCGTGTGCTCGGCTGCTTCCACCCGAGCCAGCAGAACACCTTCACGGGCAAGCTGACCGAGCCGATGCTCGACGAAGTCCTCGCCCAGGCTGCAGCCGTCGCAGACCTCGCAACAGGCTGAATCCACAGGCGGGGACGGCGGGAGGACGGTCCACAGTCCTGTCGTTCGCCCGATGCTCCGTCGGCTGCCTCATCGACACTCGTGGTCTCGCACCTATCGAGTTCGACGAAGGAGCCCCTTCATGAGACGCCTATCCGAGTTGCTGTCCCGACCGATGGACGGCCACGATCGTGGCCAGACGCAGCAGAGCGGCCGCCCCGGTCGAGTGTCGGATCCAGCGGCGGCCGGCCGCGCGCCCGCCAGCATCCGCCGCAAGGCCGTGGCTGTGACCGTCGGCACCGGCCTGGTGGTCGCGATGTCCGTCGGTATCGCCGGGCCGGCCCAAGCCATCTGCAACCCCCGCCCGCCGGACTACCCCGGCTGCACGGCTCGTCAGGCAGCGCCCCAGACGGCGCGGTGGGCGACATACCAGTTCCATCACGTCCAGTTCGGGCAGCACCACCCAGCTGTCATCTGGCGACACCTCACCCATCGTCAGAACCATCATCTTCGGCGGGCTTACCACCGTTTCGTCATTCGGTGGACTCGCCACCACACGTCCTACCGCACCGGGCCCGACGGCGCCCGCATGGCGGTCGTCCACTACCCGGTGCTGCGCTCATGGCGGGCCTTCAAGCGGCACACGGTCGGGGTCTGCTCCCACTACCTGTTGTCGCGGTTTCCCGACGTCTACTGCGCCGGGCGCACTGTTGCCCACCCGCAGACCCGGCATGCGATCAGCAGGATTCTCGACAGCATCGGCAGTTTCGTCGGCCGATGCAACGGAGCGCTCGTCGGTGGTGTCACCGGCGGAGCAGCGACGGGAGCCCTGCTCGCCTTGTTCACCGAAGGCGGGAGCGTCGGAGCAGGGGCGGTCCTCGGCGGGTTCGCCGGCGAAGTGGGCTGCCAGGGCCAGCACCTGTGGAACTCCCTACCGTGGTTCAACTAGGAGCCCGACATGACACCCCGTCACCTTCGTGACGTCCTGTTCGGTCGGCCCAAGACCCGGCTGGCGATCGCCCTACCCCTTCTCGTCGGCCTCGCCGTCGGCGTGATCTGGGCCGTGACTCAGCGCTAGTGATCGTGACCACGTGTGGTCACCTGCAGCCCCAGGACGCCGCCGGCTCCCGGCCCGCCCGACGCTCTCGTAGAGTGGTGGGGGAGTCGGGAGGAGTGACCTATGACCACGCCGCACATCGTGATCGCCGGCGGTGGCTACGTCGGTCTGTACACCGCCCTCGGGCTGCAGAGGAGCCTTCGCCAGGATGAAGCGCGGGTGACGGTGGTCGAGCCCCGGTCGGCCATGACCTACCAGCCATTCCTTCCAGAGGCCGCGGCAGGCAACCTCGAGCCGCGTCATGTCGTGGTCCCGTTACGCAAGACGTTGAGCCGCTGCCAGGTGCTGACGGCCCGAGTCGTCGGGATCGACCACGCTCGACGCACCGTGCGCCTCGAGCCACCGGAGGGCGCACCCTACGATCTCGGCTACGACGAGCTGGTGATCGCGTTCGGATCGATCTCTCGGACGATGCCGATCCCCGGCCTGGCCGACAACGCCATGGGCTTCAAGCAGATCGAGGAGGCTATCGCGCTGCGAAACCAGGCGCTCGAGCGGCTCGAGGTCGCAGCCTCGGTGCACGACGAGGAGGTGCGACGATCGGCCCTCACGTTCGTCTTCGTGGGGGGCGGTTACGCCGGCGTGGAGGCGCTGGCCGAGATCGAGGACATGGTCAGGTTCGCCACCCGCTACTACGAGACGATCAGGGAGAGCGACCTTCGGTTCATGCTCGTCGAGATGTCTGACCACATCCTGCCCGAGGTCGGGCCGAAGATGGGACGCTACACCGTCAACAGCCTGCGCGAGCGGGGAATCGACGTCCGCCTCGGCACCAAGCTGGTGTCGTGCGTCGACAAGCACATCGTGCTCTCCGACGGCGAGGAGTTCGGCGCTGACACCATCGTCTGGACCGCCGGCGTGAAGGCCAACCCAGTGGCGGGCCAAAGCGACCTCCCCGTCGACGACCGTGGTCGGGTCAAGGCGCTGGCCAACCTGCGCGTCGACGGGGCCGACAACGCCTGGACCGCGGGCGACAACGCCGCAGTTCCCGACCTGACCAAGCCCGGTTCCTACTGCACGCCCAACGCACAGCACGCAGTGCGGCAGGCTCGGCTGCTCGCCAAGAACATCGTGCGCGACTTGCGTGGTGAGGCCGTCGTAGACTACCGCCACAAGTACGTTGGATCGGTGGCGAGCCTGGGGCTGCACAAGGGGGTGGCGCAGGTCTACGGAATCAAGGTGCGCGGGTTCCCCGCGTGGTTCATGCATCGGACCTACCACATGAGCCGAATGCCGACCTTCAACAAGAAGGTGCGAGTGGTGCTCGACTGGACCCTGGCACTGTTCTTCCGCCGCGACATCGTGTCGCTCGGTGCGCTGCAGCGAGCCCAGAACGACTTCCGGCGCGCAAACGATTGACTCGGCGGCTACCCACCGCCACGACGTCTAGGATGGCGGGCGCCGACGCCCCCGTATCCCAACTGGTAGAGGACGCACCCTTAAAAGGCGCTCAGTGTGGGTTCGAGTCCCACCGGGGGCACGTCCAGCGCCGGTCCCGCACCGCCCGGCGCCCACACGACAAGGATCGCCTATGACCAGCAGCAATGTAGCCTCGACGGCCTCCGTCCACGTGCCGGACCCGCGCGAGGCCCACCCTTGGCCCGCTCTTTGGGCCCTCGTCCTCGGCTTCTTCATGATCCTCGTCGACTCCACCATCGTCTCGGTTGCGACGCCGGCGATCATGACCGGTCTCGGTGCCGGCGTCAACGAGGTCGTCTGGGTGACCAGCGCGTACCTGCTCGCGTACGCCGTGCCGCTCCTGATCACCGGAAGACTCGGCGATCGCTTCGGCCCCAAGCGGCTCTATCTGGCCGGGCTCGGCGTGTTCACGCTGGCCTCGCTGTGGTGCGGATTCACCGGCACCATCGAGCAGCTGATCATCGCCCGGGTGGTGCAGGGCCTGGGTGCCGCACTGATGACGCCGCAGACGATGGCCGTCATCACCCGGACCTTCCCACCCAAGGACCGCGGCCGGGCGATGAGCCTGTGGGGTGCCGTGGCCGGGATCGCCACCCTGGTCGGCCCGATCCTGGGTGGCGTGCTCGTCGACGCGGCCGGATGGGAGTGGATCTTCTTCATCAACGTGCCCGTCGGGGTGGTCGGCTTCGTGCTTGCCGTGCGGCTGGTGCCGAACCTCGAGACGCACAAGCACCGGTTCGACCTGGTCGGGGTCGTGCTCAGCGCGGTCGGCATGTTCGCGATCGTCTTCGGCATCCAGGAGGGCGACTCCTACCACTGGGGACAGATCATGGGTGTCATCTCGGTCTGGTCACTGATCATCGCGGGCGTGCTCGTGATGGTCGTGTTCGTCGGCTGGCAGGCTGTCAATCGCGGGGAGCCCCTGGTGCCGCTGCCACTCTTCCGCGATCGCAACTTCTCCCTCGCCAACCTGGCCATCGCCTCGATCGGCTTCGGGATCACCGCCATGGCCTTCCCGCTGATGCTGTATGCCCAGGTCGTGCGTGGGTTGTCGCCCACGCGTTCGGCCCTGCTGCTGGTGCCGATGGCGGTCCTGTCCGGCGTGCTCGCTCCGATCGTGGGCCGGCTGACTGAGACCGTGCACCCTCGCTACCTGGCCGGCCTCGGCTTGGTCTGCTTCCCGCTCTCGCTGGTGTGGCTCAGCGTTGTCATGACACCAGGGGCGGCGATCTGGCAGCTGCTGCTCCCGATCGCGCTGTTGGGGGTCGCCAACGGGTTCATGTGGGGCCCCATCGGGACGACGGCGACCCATAACCTGCCGCGTCATCAGGCTGGCGCCGGGTCCGGTGTCTACAACATGACCCGCCAGGTTGGGGCCGTGCTGGGCAGCGCGGCGATCGCCGCCATGATTGCGTCGCGGCTGGCCGCCGAGCTCGGCGGGTCGGGGAGCCTGTCCAACGAGGCGGTCGGCAAGCTTCCGGCGCCCCTGCACAACGGGTTCGCCACCGCCATGGGTCAGGCGCTGCTGCTCCCTGCCGGAATCCTGCTCGTCGGCCTGATCGCGGTCGCCTTCTTTGCCCGTCCCGCACATGTTGCGGTCCGCGCTAGGCCGTCCAATGCGCCGGTCGACCTGACGACGGCAGGTGTGCCCGCGGTCGAGTCCGACTGACCCCGGATCCACCGGTCTCCACCTGCTGCGCGCCAACACATGGGCGCGCTGGCTGTGTTGACGACGCTCGACAGACGTCCGGTCTACCTTTCGCGCCGGCGCGCGCCTTGCCATCACACCCACCTGGTGACGCTCACGACGCCTGCCATCGGTGGATCCGGCGCAAGCGATCGTTGGCGGCATTGCAACTCCCGTCGGCGCTGCTCGGGCCGACAGGGAGGCTCATCGCTGGTCGCCTGCGGCGACAGATTCGGCTGTCTTGGTGGCCGTGAGGAGAACCGCGCGCGGCTTGGGGAGGAGCGTGGCCTCAGTCGAAGGAGCGGTGCGCCTTCTTGAGGTCATGCTCGTGCACGATCGCGGTGGCGTGCCCGTGGGAGAGGCCGTACTCCTCCCGGAGCCACTGAACGCGGTCTTCGAACCGGAGACAGCCCGGCCCGTCCTCGAGATGACCGAACCACTCGTGAAGAGGCCTGCCCGTCGCGTCGGGAATCCGATCGACGAGCAACTGATGTGTCTCTTCGGAGTGGTGAAGGGCCATGGTTCCTCCCAGGCTCTCGAGGCAAACTCAGTAGACACGAGCCTGCCTCATGACCCGACGTGAAACAACCCCTCAGGGTTAATTCTCAACGCCCACCTGGTCGGCGCTCGGCTCGGTCACATCGGGGTCCGTGTCCTCGACGGCGACCGGTTCGACCGTGGGTATCGGCTGGCGGCGGCGATGGCGCAGCAGGACCCATCGGCCGCGTGAACCGCTCACGTCGGCCGGCACGTCGACGTGGGAGACCTCCGCACCGGTGTCGTCTGCCGCGTCAGCGGCAGCCTCGGCGAGCGAGCGCAAGCCCTCGCCGCGGGCCGGCTCGGGGGCCAGCTCGCCCGCCGGCTCAACACCGACCGCGCTCGCCACGGTTGGCAGCATCACCGCAGCGCACCGGCGGTAGCCGGCGGGCGAGGGGTGGAACTGATCGGGACCGAACAGCTGGGACGGTGACGCCGAGAACTCCGGCCCCAGGATCGTGCCGAGGGAGACCGAGCGGGCGCCGGCTTCCACGGCAGCGATGGTCTGGGCGGCCGCGAGGCGTCTGCTCCACAGCCGAGCGAGCTGGCGAAGGGGCGGAGCCACCGGCCGCAGCGTACCCAGATCGGGGCACGTGCCGATCACCACTTCAGGGCCCCCGGCGCGCAGCGTCGCGACCGCCTCCCGCAGGCTGCGCACCGACTGCGAGGGTCGGACCACGTGGGTGACGTCGTTGGTGCCGATGATCACCGAGCACACGTCGGGACGACGCGACAAGGCGATCGGGATCTGCTCGGCAAGGTCGGCCGTTTTCGCACCCACCACCGCCACCGAGGTCAACCGCACCGGCCGCCCAGCCAGCCGGGAGAGCCCGGTGGCCAAGAACGCGCCGAAGGTCTCCTGCGGGATCCGCGCACCGTATCCGGCTGCCCCGGAGTCGCCGAGCACGGCGAGCCGAAGGGGTGGACCCGGCAGCAGCGCGCCGTAAAGGCCGCTCGGGTCGGGCGGGTCGTTGGTCGCATCACCGATGCGTCGTCGCGCCATCCTGGCCTCGGCGACGAGAACCGCATAGACACTTCCTCCGAAGAAGCTCAGGCCGCCCCCGCCAACCGCTGCGGCTGCGGCGAGCCTCTTCGCCGCGCTCGCCTTGCTCACCATGCTCCTTCGCTCACCCGTTGATTTCAGTGTAGGAGGGCGGGGAGCACGGCGCGGCCCGTTTACGCTGTCCGTGTGGACTACGTCGAATCGCTCCTTGACCTGGTGGGCAACACCCCCCTCCTGCAGCTCGGCAGGACGACCGACGATGCACCGGGTCTGGTGCTCGCCAAGGTCGAGTACCTCAACCCGGGCGGGTCGGTGAAGGACCGAATCGCGCTCCGCATGGTCGAGGCAGCCGAAGCCAGCGGCGAGCTGAAGCCGGGAGGCACGATCGTCGAGCCGACCTCGGGCAACACCGGCGTCGGACTCGCCATGGTGGCGCAGTCCAAGGGCTACCGGTGCATCTTCGTCTGTCCCGACAAGGTGAGCGAGGACAAGCGCAACGTGCTCACGGCCTACGGCGCGCAGGTGGTCGTTTGCCCGACGGCGGTGTCGCCGGAGCATCCCGACAGCTACTACAACGTGTCGGACCGGCTTGTCCGCGAGACGCCGAAGGCATGGAAGCCCGACCAGTACTCCAACCCCAACAACCCGTTGAGCCACTACGAGTCCACCGGCCCTGAGATCTGGCGGCAGACGGAGGGACGCGTCACGCACTTCGTCGCGGGGGTGGGAACCGGCGGCACGATCACCGGCACAGGCCGCTACCTGAAGGAGATCTCCGACGGCAAGGTGCAGATCGTCGGGGCGGATCCGGAGGGCTCGGTCTACTCCGGCGGCACCGGGCGGCCGTATCTCGTCGAAGGGGTCGGCGAGGACTTCTGGCCGGCAGCCTATGACCGCGACATCGCCGACCGGATCATCGCGGTGTCCGACGCCGACTCCTTCGCGATGACCCGCAGGCTGGCCCGCGAGGAAGCGCTGTTGGTGGGGGGCTCGTCGGGGATGGCTACGGCTGCCGCGGTGCGGCTGGCGCATGAGCTCGACGACCCAGGGGCGGTTGTCGTCGTGCTCCTCCCCGATGGCGGGCGCGGCTATCTCACCAAGGTGTTCGACGACGGCTGGCTGGCGCAGTACGGGTTCCTGGGCGAGCGGTCCCAGCTCTCCGTCGGCGATGTGCTGCGTGGCAAGGACGGCGCGCTTCCAGACCTCGTCCACACCCACCCCAACGAGACGATCGCGGAGGCGATCGCGATCCTTCGCGAGTACGCCGTCTCGCAGATGCCGGTCGTCCGAGCGGAGCCGCCGGTGATGGCCGCGGAGGTCGCGGGGTCCGTCAGTGAGCGGGACCTGCTCGATGCGCTGTTCGCCGGCACTGCCCGGCTCGCCGACCGTGTCGAGAAGCACATGACTTCGCCGTTGCCGACCATCGGTGCCGGTGAGCCGGTCGCGTCGGCAGTCGAGCGCTTGCAGAGCGCCGACGCGATTCTCGTCCAGGAGGACGGGAAGCCTATCGGTGTCCTGACCCGGCAGGACCTGCTCGGCTTCCTCGCCGGCTGACCAGGTGGCAGCGGTCCCGCGAACCGCTCTCGGATCCCCCAATCGGTCGCACCAACTGCGGCCGGTCGGCCGATTCCCAAGCTGGCGTCGCTGCGATTCTTCTCGTTGACCTGCCCGAACGTGACCCGGCGACAGCGCGCTGTAACGATTCGGAACCCGGTGGACTTCCACCCGAAGGAATGAGCTGTTAGGTAGCCCAAGTGGGCTAGTCACACAACGACTCGGCTTGGTCATCGCACCCCTCGGACCCCACGGCTAACTTCGAACTGTTGGGGGGGTCCAACGCTTGGCGAAAGGGGGGAAATGAGACAGCGCGAGTTCCAGGCAGAGACTTGGTCGGGTTCGGAGTGGGGGGACACGCCGGTCCGGGCCAGGATTGCCCTGCAGCGCACGCCTGTCCCCTTTGTCCCCGCGCCTCGCGCGCCCGCCGAGCGGCGGTCGGTGCGGCGTTCGCACCGCAGGCCTTTGTTCCTGGCTCGGTTGGTCGGGCTCGCCGCATCGGCGGGAATCGCATCGCTGGTTCTCCTTCTCCTGGACCAGCCATCGATGCTCGTCGTGGTCCTCGGCTGGTTCACGGTCGAGTCGTGGGCCCTCACGTCCATCCGTGGTCCGGAGGCTCTCCTCGACGTACGCCCGGTGGGCCATCGGACCACACGGCTGCTCGCGCTTCTCGCTGTGCTGCTCGTCCTGCCTGACGTACGAGGGCGGGCTCCGCTAGCGATGCTGTTGATCGTGGCGCTCGGTGTGGGGGAGGTAGCGACGATAGGCACCCTGCGGTCCCGGCGGATCCGGAGACGTCTTCGCGTCGACCATCCCCGGACCGTCCTGGTCGTCGGTCGTCATGACGGTGTCGAAGTCCTCATCGAGGATCTGCTTGCCGCCGGCTGCCACGTCGTCGCGGCCTGTCTCGCGGACTGGGATGGTCAGGCCAACCAAGTCGGCCGGGTGCCTGTCTGGGGTGGTCTGGGTCAGGTCGCCGGCATTGCCGACTCGTTCTCGGTGGACGACGTGGTCGTGGATATCG
>JBOHDU010000405.1:0-2671 GCA_050700615.1 Nocardioidaceae bacterium | reverse complement strand
CCCGCAGCGCGATGCGCGAGCGGTTGTCGTCGATCACCGCGATCTGGCCGTGGTCGTCAACCCCGCCGGCCGGCACCCAGTAGGAGCCATCGTCGGTCCACAGCGCCTCCCACTCCTGGTAGGAGTGCTCGTCGGCGAGGCGAGCCTCGCGGAACAGGAACCGCTCGACCTCACGCATCAGCAGGTCACTCACGGCTCCTCCATGAGCGAGCGGTAGTGACGCCAGATCCCCCGCTGCGCCACCTCGTCGGTGACGTGGCCCACCCGCAAACCGCGATCGTCCAGCCTCTCGCGGTGGAGCCCCCTGCGCATCACCAACCATTGCGGGGCCAGCGCCTGGGCGCCGCGCTGGTTGCGCTCGTAGAGCTCGCTGTCGTCGGCGAGCAGGAAGCCGGCCGGGCCTACAGAGCCGTTGGTCTGGCGCAGCATCCGCTCGTTGAGCTCGGGAGCCCCGGCGAACTGCAACGCCGTCACGTGCTGGACGGTCTCGTCGACGGCCAGGGGCTGGAGCACGAACACCTGGATCTCGGCGATGAAAAGGTTGGGAAAGACCATGACGTGCGGCGATCCATCCACGAGGATCTGCTCGGCCGCTTCGCCGTAGGCATCTCTCATCCTCGCGGCGTAAGCCGGGAGCTTGCCTTCGGTGGTGCCGAACCAGCCCATCGGCACGGCCTTTCGCCGGAACTCGGGCCTGAGGTCGTCCTCGGTGTGCCCGTTGCCGAGGTCGCGCGAGACGGCTTCGGACCGGTCACCGTAGAGCGCTCCGATGGCGCTGTCCGCGACCGAGAAGATCGACGCGTGCACGAACGGAGGGTGGTACCCGTCTGTCTCGTTCTCGAGGAGGAGCTTCCAGTTGGCCCTGACCCGGTGCCTCAGCCACCCTGCGGTGAGCTCGACCCTGCCCTCGGGTGAAAGACGGGCAAGGCGGTCGAACACCTCCTGCGCCGCACCCAGATGCTCTCCGAGGGTCGGCCCGTCAGGCGCCAGGCTGGCGAACACGAACCCGTGGGTACGATCGACGCGGGGAACCTGCGCCAGGGCGAAGTCGGCAGTTCGCTCGCCGCTGCCGTACCCGCTGGCGAAGGGGAACGCCAGCAGTTCCCCGGTGTTGGCAAAGGTCCACCCGTGATAGGCGCACTTGAGCGCCTTGGCGTTGCCGCGCTCGGCTTCGCAAACGGTGTTGGCCCGGTGCGGGCACCGGTTGAAGAACAGCCTCAGCACCCCGTCGCGCCCGCGCATCATGATCACGGGTTGGGGGCCTATCGACTTGGCCACGAAGTCGCCGGCGTTCGGGACCTCGCTCTCGTGGCCCACGAACACCCACGTCCGGTACCAGATGCGCCGGAGCTCGTCTGCCCAGATCGCGGGGTCGGTGTAGAGGGACCCGTGGACGCGATCCGGTTGGATCAGCTCGTCGTAGCGGCTGGCGGCCGGCACGAGGCCGACCCTAACAGCGCGGCTAGAGCCAGGCCGATCTGGCCGTCTGACCGCGCTGTGCAGTTGTTGGCTTCGAGGCACGCCCCGATGGCGACGACCAGGTCGGGGACGCAGTGGAACGTCCCGCACCGACGTAGGCGGCCAGGGCGGGCGCGAGGTAGCGCAGGCCCTGGAAGTGGATGCCGTCCTGACCTGAGGGACACTTACGGTATGTTCCGCGACGAGTAGGTGATGCGGGTGACCTTGCAGGTGTGACCGGCCCCTGCGCCTCTTACGGTGATGATCTCCGAACGGCCGGCTCAGCCGCGAGGGCCGGGTCTCGAGCCAGGCTCCGGCCTCGGGTGGGTGGCGCTGTGCATCCGCACCCAGTGCTGCGTGGGTAGACCTCGCCGGTCGACGTTCGCCTAGAGGGGCGCCTCGGATCTCGCCCACCAGGTCCCGCCGCCCTTTGCTTTGGGCCTCCGCTCGACGATGCCGGCAGGTCGGTGACGACCGCGTCGACGTCAGGGTTGTTGCAGACCATCGGCTGTACACCGCTGGTCAGGGTGTCGAGACGGTCGATCGTGCGCCGCCGCTCGATCCCCTCGGCCTCGACGCGCTCGGCGAGCGCGGAGCCGACTTGTGCCTGAGTGGTGCAACTCATGCACACTCAGACTCGTAGAGGTCCCCGGGCGCGGATCTGGCCGTCATGCTCCACGCCGGCTCGTTAGACGAGATCGACCAGACCTACGGTGCGCTCGGCACCCATGTGGTCACGCGTGCCGTCGGTGCCACCGGACCGATCCGCGAGCACTACGTCGTCAGCCCGCTCGACACCGGGGACGTGGCTGCTTACCGCACCGAGGTCGCCTGGCCGGTATACGGCACCTCGCAGGCGGTGTAGGTGTAGGCGTAGGTGTAGGTGTAGCGCCGGCGGCGGCCGGGTTGGTCGATCGCATCGCGAGCACTAACGTCACGCGCAACCCCGGCGACCGCCCCTTCCGCGTGACGTTAGTGCCAGGTGCCGGCACGAACGTCACGCGACACGGCAATCGGGAGAGCTGTCGTGTTACGTTCGTGCCAACGGGTCCCGGCGCCGGCAGACAGACGCCTGTCACGGCTCTGTGTCCTGGAGGGACTCCACTCACGCCGGCGCCCCGTCGCCGGCCGCGTGCCGTACCGTGGCGGTCGTGTTCGAGCGCCTCAGCGAGCAGGCCAAGCGGGTCATCGCGCTCGCCCGCCAGGAGGCGGT
>JBOHDU010000404.1:0-4323 GCA_050700615.1 Nocardioidaceae bacterium | reverse complement strand
GCACGGGCCCGAGCACCCCGTGCACGACGCCCCCGCTCGGGGCCTCGACCACGGGGCGTACGTGCCGCTCGTCGAGATGTTCCCCGATGCCGATGTCCCCACGCTCCAGATCTCGATGCCGACGCTGGACCCGGTGACGCTGTTCGACGTCGGCCGCAAGCTGGCGCCGCTGCGTGACGAGGGTGTGCTGATCTTGGGCAGCGGCTTCACGACGCACAACCTGCGACTGATCAACATGGCCCGGCCCAGCGACTACGCCCCGCCGAGCTGGTCTACCGAGTTCGACGACTGGGCGCAGCGCGCGATCGCCTCGCGCGACTTCGACTCCGTGCTGGACTTCCTCCACAAGGCCCCCGCAGCCTCGGTCGCCCATCCACGCACCGAGCACTTCGCGCCGCTCTTCGTCAGTCTCGGCGCCAGCGTCGGCACGCTCACGAGCGCCGACTCCATGATCGACGGCTTCTGGTACGGGCTGTCGAAGCGGTCCTGGCAGTTCAGCTGAGCCGGGCTGAGTACCTGCCCCTTGCGATAACGTCCCTGCCGTGAGCGAACTCCCTTCGGGTGGCACTCCCCGCCCGATAGCCAGGTGGGGTGAGCCGGTGATGCACGCTCGCTGCCAGCCGGTGACGTCGTTCGGCGACGAGCTCGCCACCCTCGTCCAGGACATGGTCGCGACGATGTACGCCGCTGAGGGCGTCGGGCTGGCCGCTAACCAGGTGGGGGTCTCCCTGCGGGTCTTCGTCTTCGACTGCCACGACGCCGCCGGAGAGGACCGTCGCGGCGTCGTCTGCAACCCGGTGCTCGAGGTTCCGACCGAGCGAGGGCGCGAGCTCGACGACGCCGACGAGGGCTGCCTGTCCCTCCCCGGCGGGTTCGTCTCGCTGGCCAGGCCCAACGTGGCAACCGTCACGGGCGTCGACCACCAAGGTGAGCCGGTCACCTACACCGGGGACGGGTTCATGGCCCGCTGTCTCCAGCACGAGGCGGACCACCTCGACGGCATCGTCTTCGCGGACCGACTCTCCACCCGAATGCGCAAGCGGCTCTACAAGGAGGCCGGGAAGGTCGCGGACGAGTTCCCGTCAGGCTGGCCGGTCGTCTCGCGCGGTTAGTGGTGGTGCCGCACTGGTGGTCGCGCCCAGTGTCATCTGGTTCAGTGGCCGGGTCCGCTCCGATCCTGGCTAGGCCGGAGACAGGTAGGCAGCGAGGGTGGCGGCGTACATCGCGGGGTCGAACGCGCCACAGAGCTCCCGGGCCGAGTGCATCGACAGCGTCGCGGCGCCGAAGTCTACCGTGGTGGCGCCGGTGAGAGCGGCCGTCATCGGTCCCACCGTGGAGCCGCAGGGGAGGTCCGAACGCACCACGAAGTGCTGGACCGGCACCTCGGCCTGCTCGCACGCCGCCAGGAACGTGGCCGCACCCCGCGAGTCGGTGGCATAGCGAAGGAGGTTATTGGTCTTCATCACGGGCCCGCCGTTGACGGCTATCTGATGCTGCGGCTCATGCCGGTCGGCGTAGTTGGGGTGGGTCGCATGAGCCATGTCGCCCGAGGCGATCGCGGTGGCAGCGAGGGCGCGCAGGAAGTCCTCGCGTTCGCCGCCACCGCTAGCCACGATCCGCTCCAGCACGGCAGGGAGCAGGGTCGAGAACGCGCCGCGCTCGGACACACTGCCAACCTCCTCGTGGTCGAAGAGCGCAAGAACCTGGACCCACGGGTCCACGGGCGCGGAATCAACCGCCGCCAACAGCCCTTGGAGGCCGGCGTAGCAGGTGGCGAGGTTGTCGAGGCGCGGAGCTGCGATGAGCTCGCGGTTCTTGCCGATGCGACGAGACGGCATCAGGTCGTGGGTCATCAGGTCCCAGGCCAAGACGTCGCCACGCTCTACACCGGCTTCCTCGGCGACGAACGAGCGGAAGTCGCCCGGCTCGGTGCCGACCCCCCAGATGGGCGCCAGATGCTGCTGAGGATTCAGCTTGAGGCCGTCCTTGGCCACGTCGCGATCCAGGTGGATGGCGAGCTGCGCCACCCGCAGGATGGGCTCGTTGGTGGCGACCAGATGTTCGCGCACCCCATGGGAGTCGCGCACGGTCACTCGGCCCGAGAGCCCGAGGTCGCGGTCGAGCCACGAGTTCAGAAGTGGCGCGCCGTAGACCTCGACGCCCAGAAGCTGCCAACCCGCCCTGGACACGTCCGGCTGCGGCTTGATCCGCAGATTGGGGCTGTCGGTGTGCGCGACGACGACGCGGAACGGCGTCGCTGAGCCGTCGGAGTACTCCGTGCTCCAGGCAACCAGGGATCCACCGCGAACTGTGTAGTAGCGACCCGCCGTGCGCGGCCAGACGGCCGTCTCGTGCAGCCGGGTGAAGCCGGCGCCGTCGAGCATCCGCGCGGCGCTCGCGCACGCGTGGAAGGGCGACGGTGAGTCATCGATGAACGAACACAACCCGATGGCCGTTGCGTCGGGGTCGAAGGTGCGCGGCATGTTCGAACCCTAACGAGCGTCGCCACCCGGTGCCACGGGGCACCCTGTCCGCGCGCTCGCGGCAGACCTCGCGCAGCCGGAGGAGCCTGTCGAGCCGCCGTAGAGTGCCTGCCTGGTGATGTGCAGCCTTGCCGCGGTCCCTGATTTGTTGCAGCTCGCGTCGAGATGGTCTCGAGTGTCTTCAGCAGCGATGTCAGGAACGCTAGCCGACGGTTCCGAGCCGGGGATGACGCTCCCTTGCCCGCTTCTCGTACATCGCCGCGTCGGCCTCACCCAGCACGGCGACCGCGGGCCGCGCTCCGTCGATCATCGCGAGACCGACGCTGCCGCCGACCTCGATCGCGCCACGAGCCTCTTCGACGAGCAGCGGGGAGGCCAAAGCGTGCTCGAGACGCTCCGAGAGCTGCTCGGCTTCGGCAACCGTCAGTGGGAACGCGACGACGACGAACTCGTCACCACCGAAACGGCCCACGATGTCGGAGCGTCGCACAACCGCCCGAAGCCTGCGTGCCAGCTCGCTGAGCGCCTCGTCACCGGCGAGGTGCCCGAAGCGGTCGTTGACCCCCTTGAAGTGGTCGAGGTCGCAGAACAGGAGAGCGCCCAACTGGCCGCTCTCGCGGGCCATCCGCACCACATCCCCCAACCGCTCGAGCAGCACCGCCCGGTTGGGCAGCCCGGTGAGGTGATCCATGTGGGCCAGCCGCTTGAGCTCCTCTTCGGTGGCCTTGGTGGCCGAGATGTCGACGATCTGACACAGCACTCCGCTGCGCCCATCGACATCGGGAAGCGGGGCGGCTTCCACCAGCCCCCAAAACCAGGCGCCATCGTTGCGGGTGAACCGCGCCTCGAGGTGCAAGCCCTTGTTACCTCGTTCCACCATTGTCGCGAGCTGCACCGCAAGTCCCGACTCGGACGACGTCGCCAGGATGTCGTCAACGAGTCGGCCCTGCACCTCGGCCGGTTCCACCCCGAACATGCGTCCGGCGGCCCGGTTGATGCGGGCGACGTACACCAACTCGTCGTCGACCAGGGTCTCGACCATGCCGATAGGAGCGTTCTCGAAGGCCAGACGGAACCGCTCCTCGCTGGCCACCAGGGCCAGCTCGCCGTCACCGTCCCCGCGCGTCGTACGCTGCAGGACCGCCAGCCCCGTCTGAGCCGCGACAAGCTGGAGGACCGACCGCAAGACGTGTCCGACCGGAGGCGCGTCGGCGTCCAGCTCCAGCTCGATCACACCAACGAGCCCGCCATCGACATCCTCGAGCGGTGCCAGCAGCAGGGTGGGGTCGCAGGCCGCGCCGACGGTGCGACCGCCATGCAGCAGCCGCAGCCTGCCGTGCGGCTCGGCACGGGAGAGCAATGCCTCCCACTTCTTCGCCGACCGCACGGAACTCAGGCCTCGACGGTGGCGGGACCCGGACGAGGCAGCCGGCGTTCCCAGCTCTGCATCACCCTTGGAGACCAGGTAGATCGCGGCGCAGCGACAGCCGAAGACCGACACCAGACCGTCACAGATCGTTTGAAGTGGCTCATCGAGCCGTGCCGACGTCTGCAGACCGGGAAGGGCACCGACGAGGAACGCCAGGGCGGGAAGCGCCAAGGACGCATCGTCATCGTCCATTCCCACCCACACACCCCCGTTCATGCGCCCGGCACCAATGAGTGGAAGGCTACCGCGGCCGCGGCGGCTACGTTCAGGGAATCGACCCCGTTGCCCATCGGGATGCGGGCCCGAAAATCGGCCGAAGCCAGCCAACGCGGGGTCACGCCCGGGCCTTCAGAGCCGAGGATGACCGCCAGCTTCCCGGCCCTGACCCCCGGCGGGATCGCACTGATGTCG
>JBOHDU010000403.1:0-7868 GCA_050700615.1 Nocardioidaceae bacterium | reverse complement strand
GTCTTCTACGACCAGCGATCCCACGGAAGGTCGGCGCGGTCCCGGTCGGAGCACTGCACGATCCAGCAGCTCGGCCGCGACCTTGCTGCGGTGATCGAGGAGCTCACGCCCGACGAGCAGGTGGTGCTCGTCGGGCACTCCATGGGCGGGATGACGATCATGGAGCTGGCCGAGCAGCGCCCTGACCTGTTCGGCACCCGGGTGGTGGGGGTGGCGTTGCTGTCGACGAGCGCCGGCGGTCTCAACAGCAGGAGTCTCGGGCTGCACGGAGCGCCGGGGCGCGTGCTCTCCATGGTGTCGCCGGCGCTGGTGGCAACTCTGGCGCGGTCATCCCGCTTGGTCGAGAGTGGCCGCCGGGCGGGTTCCGATATCGGGTTCGTGCTCACCCGACGGCTGGCGTTCGGAGGCGTCGTGCCCCAGGAGTACGTCGACTTCACTGACGAGATGCTCTCGGCGACGCCGATCGAGGTCGTGGCAAGCTTCTGGCCGGTCTTCGAGAGCCTGGACGGCTACCGAGCCCTGGCCACGCTGGCCGAGGTGCCGACGTCGATAGTCTGCGGCACCAAGGACGCCATCACGCCGATAGCCCACAGCCGGCGGATCGCAGAGCTGTTGCCGAGCGCCGACTTCCTCGAGCTCCCGGGTGTCGGCCATATGATCATGCTCGAGAGCCCCGACGAGCTGAGCGCGGCACTGGTCGGACTGGTTGAGAAGGCGCGGGTCTCGTGAGCGACCTGCGGGTCGAGGAGGCGAGCGTCGAGGACGCGCCGGCGGTCTGTCGGGTGATCCATGCGGCCTTCGGCAACCGCCCGCGGCTCGACCCGGCCAGCTCAGCGTTGTCGGAGACGCCCGAGACCGTCGGCGACGCGATCGCGACGGACGGCGGGTTGCTGTGCCGGGTCGACGGGGAGCCCGCCGGCGCCCTGCTGTTCAGCGATCTGGGCAGGTCCCAGGGCCTTCGCCGGGTGGGCGCCGTCCCGCACTTCCAGGCCCGGGGGGTCGCCTCCGCGCTCGTCGGGGTCGCCGAGGAGATCGGCGCTGCGCGCGGCTACGACGGCGTAGAGGTGATCGCCCGGCTCGAGCTTCCGGCCACGATCCGGTTCTGGGAGCGGCGTGGCTACGTCGAGGTCGCGCGGCTCGACACCCGCATCACGATGGGCAAGGAGCTTCCCGCGGAGCTGTTGGCCACCACGGTCGACGACACCCGGGCCGCGGGGGAGCGGCTCGCGGCCATCCTTCGGCGAGGGGACGTCGTGCTCCTCACCGGGGAGCTCGGCGCCGGCAAGACCACGCTCACCCAGGGGCTCGGAGCCGGGCTGAAGGTGCGCGGCGACGTCACGTCGCCGACGTTCGTGATCTCACGCGTCCACCCGTCCCTCGACCACGGTCCGGTGCTGCTCCACGTGGACGCCTACCGCCTCGGCGACGCTGCCGAGCTCGACGACCTCGACCTCGATGCGTACGTCGGCGAGGCCGTGACGGTGGTCGAGTGGGGGGAGGGCATCGCGGACGCACTGTCGCCGGACCGGTTGCACGTACACCTCGCTCGGGAGCGAGGCCTGCTGGGCGCTGGCGAGTCCGAGGACCGCCGGGTGATCACCGTGTCTGCCGTGGGGTCGCGGTGGTACGGAACCGGGCTCCGCTCCACCATGCTCGGGCAAGACGGCCGCTGAACCCGCCGACCCTGCCCGGATCCGGGCCCCGTGGTCACCCGCCCAACCAGGCTCGCCGCAGGCTCCAGAGGGACCACTACGCTGCGGGTATGTTGCTCGCGTTCGACACGGCGACGTATGCGGTCACGGTGGCGCTGCATGACGGGACGGAGGTCGTGGCCGAGTGGACGGTCGTAGACGGGTTGCGGCACGGCGAGCTGCTCGCGCTCGGCATCGATGCCGTGCTCGCACAGGCAACGACGCCGATCCGTGCGGTCTCCCGGGTCGCCGTCGGCGTCGGTCCGGGCCCGTTCACCGGGCTGCGGGTCGGTGTCGTGACGGCGCGCACCCTGGCCGCCGCGCTGGGTGTCGAGGTGGTCGGAGTGTGCAGTCTCGACGTGGTGGCCGGCGCGGTCGAGGCCGCCGGGCCGTTCGTCGTAGCCACCGATGCGCGCCGCAAGGAGGTCTACTGGGCGCGCTACGGGTCGCCCTACGAGCGTGTCGGCGGACCTCAGGTCGTCTCGCCGGGAGACGTCGCGACCGAGGAGCCGGTGGCCGGTCGCGGCGCCGCGATGTATCCGGAGGCGTTTCCGCATGCGGTGGCACCGGAGTATCCGTCCGCAGCCGTCCTCGCCCGCATGGTCGCCGAGGCAGCCGCGCCGATGCTTCCGCCGGAGCCGCTGTACCTGCGCAGGCCGGATGTCGCCAAGCCCGGCGCCCGCAAACGCGTGCTGTGACCGAGATCAGACCCGCGGCCGCGGCCGACGTCGACGCGGTTGCCGACCTGGAGCTGCGAGTCTTCGGTGCGGCGGCGTGGTCCCATGACTCGGTATCGGGCGAGTTCGAGGGTCTGGGGCGAACCCGCTTCATCGTGGTAGCCACCGAGGAGACCGAACAGGGACCGGCCCTGGTCGGATACGCCTCGATGATGTACGTCGCCGGCCTGGCCGACGTGCAGCGGATCGCGGTCGACCTGGAGCACCGACGCAAAGGCCTCGGCTCGCGCCTGCTCGACATCGTCCTCGACGCGGCGGTCAGCCACCGGTGTCACAAGGTCCTCCTCGAAGTTGCGGCCGACAATGCGCCTGCTCTGCGGCTCTACGCACGGCGCGGCTTCGCCGAGATCGGCCGCAGGCGGCGGTACTACGCCGGACAGGTGGACGCCGTCGTGATGGAGTTGCAGCCCGACACCGCGTGACGGCCGCACTCGGCACCCGGTCGCGGCTCGACGACGGTTCACGGGCGCGCCCGGTCAGCCCTGACGGCTGGCGCACGGTGACACAATGGCCGCCGTGGTGGACCTTCCGCTCGTGCTGGGCATCGAGACGTCGTGTGACGAGACCGGTGTCGGGCTCGTCCGCGGCAATCGGCTGCTGGCCGATGCGGTTGCCTCGAGCGTCGAACAGCACGCGGCCTTCGGGGGCGTCGTACCCGAGGTGGCCAGCCGCGCCCACCTCGAGGCGATGGTCCCGACGATAGAGCGCTCGTGCGCATCGGCCGGCATCACGCTCGGTGATGTCGATGCGCTGGCGGTGACCGCCGGGCCGGGTCTCGCGGGAGCATTGCTGGTCGGCGTGGCAGCCGCGAAGGCGCTCGCGCTGGCACTCGGCAAGCCGTTGTACGGCGTCAACCACCTCTCGGCACACGTTGCGGTCGACCAGCTCGAGCACGGCCCGCTGCCCGAGCCGTGTGTCGCACTGCTCGTCAGTGGCGGCCACTCCAGCCTGTTGCTCGTCGACGACCTCACATCCGGTGTGGAGCCACTCGGCGCCACCGTCGACGACGCGGCCGGGGAAGCGTTCGACAAGGTCGCGCGGCTGCTGGGCCTGCCGTTCCCAGGCGGCCCGCACATCGACCGCCTCGCCGGGGCCACCGGTGAAGTGACGATCGACTTCCCTCGCGGGCTCACGTCGGGGCGCGACCTGCAGCGGCATCGCTTCGACTTCTCGTTCAGCGGGCTCAAGACCGCCGTGGCTCGTTGGGTCGAGGCGCGCGACCTGGCGGGGGAGCCGGTCCCGGTCGCCGACGTCGCCGCATCGTTCCAGGAGGCGGTGTGTGACGTGCTCACCCGCAAGGCCATCGACGCCTGTCTTGCGCGTGGGGTGGAGCATCTGGTCATCGGTGGCGGTGTCGCGGCCAACTCGCGGCTGCGCGTGCTCGCCGAGGATCGGGCGGCGGCACACAGGATCGAGGTCCGGGTTCCGCGCCCGGGTCTGTGCACCGACAACGGTGCGATGATCGCGGCGCTCGGCTCGGAGCTCGTGCGCCGCGGTCATGCACCCTCGGCCCTCGACCTGCCGGCCGACTCGTCGATGCCGGTCACGACCGTCGTCGCCTGACCTGCTCCGACGCCGATACATCCGACTCGCTGGACATCCGACGGCGGGGGTGGCGGGAGACGTCGCCAGCGCGGCTCAGCGCTGCGACGACCGGCACCCAGGTCGACGGGTCTCGTCGCGGTGCCGGTGGCGCCCACCGTGAGCGGCGTCCTCAAGGGGCTGGCTCGCGGTCCCGCGCCAGGGGCTGGACAAGCAGAGCCACCGCGGATCCCGTCGTCCGGGTCAGGATGATCGTCGCCGGGCGATGTCCCCTGAGCCCGAGTCGCCTGCGCAGCCGGTCGGGAGCGACGTCGACACCACGCTTCTTGATCGTCAGCGGGCCTACGTCTCGTGCTCGCAGCGCCGACCGCAGCGCCTTTTCCTTGAACGGCAGCGTCTCGACGACCTCGAACGCACGCGCGAGTGGCGTTGCACGCAGCACATCGCTCGACACGTAAGCAAGGTGTGGATCGAGCAGCCAGCCGTCGACACGGTCGAGCACGACCGTGACGAGGTGCGAGCGGACCACCGAGTCGTCGGGCTCGTAGACGTATCGACCGACTGCCGCGACAGGTGCCGTCGCGGGGTCGTCGGCATCGGTCACGGTCGTCACCTGGCCGTCCGTCGTGAGCACGGTGGCGCGACGACGGCACTCAGCGAGGCCCCCGGACCAGAGTGTCGCCTCCTTCAGCCTGCGGTCGAGGCTCACCCACTCGGCCTCCACGCCGGGCGGCACCAAGCGGTGGGGGATACCGGGCGCCGTCTTCACGACGGCTGTCCCGGCGAGCAGGTACTCGACGAATGCCCACGACGGCGAGTACGCGTTCGGGTCGAACAACCGACGCGACCCGGCGCGTCTGGCCGGGTCGGCGAAGACGACGTCGGCTCCTTGCCGATCGACCTCGGCAGCCTCCGCGACGTATACCCGGCCGGCGAGCCCCAGGGCGTCGAGGTTTCCCTGCCCCACCGAAGCAGTCGTGGGGTCCCGATCGACGCCGGTGACCCCGGCTCCGAGGCGAGCCAACGCGACAATGTCAGAGCCGATCCCGCAGCCCAGGTCGAGTAAGGTGGCCGGCTCGAGCCTGCCGACGCGCTTGGCCCGGTGCCGCGCCACCACGCCATGGGTGGCTTGCTCGAGGCCGTCGGGCGTGAAGTACATCCGCGCGGCGTCGGCGCCGAACTTCCTCGCGGCCCGTCCACGCAGCTCGATCTGGCTCATCGCCGCCGCCACCAGGTCGGCGTCGTAGGTTCGGCGGAGCCGCATCGACAGGGCAAGGGCCTCGCGCTCGTCGTACGCCGCCGTGGCCTCGGCCAGCAGCCGCTGTCCTTCGCCGGTGAGCAACCGACGAAACACGTCCACCTCCATCCGAGCATGCTTGCAGAAGCCGAGGGGGGTCGCCGAAGCGATGACCGGGCACACTGTCAGCGTGACGGAAACCGAGCCGCGTCCCGACGTCGAGCAGGCCAAGCCTCGCTACGGCCTCGAGGTGCTGGTGGTGCTCGGTGTGTCGTTGGGAATGGCGGGGATCTTCGCGCTGCTCAACTACATCCGCGCCGAGCTGACGTACGTGGGCGGGATCGCCGGGTCGACGGCGACCGTGGTCGCCGGGCCGAGCTCGACGCACATGTGGCTGGACATCCTGGACGACCTCGCTTCGATCCTGAGCGGAGTCATGCCGGCCGCCCTGGTCCTCGTGCTTCTTGCGCGTGATCCCGGTGGACGCGGCCTGGGGATCGGCCTCGACCGCATCCGCGGCCGCGAGCTCGTGCAGGGTGCCGGCTTCGCGGCCCTGATCGGCATCCCCGGGCTGGCCCTCGTCTGGCTGGCCCACACGCTCGGGCTGAGCGCCACCCTCGCCGTGGTCAACCTCCCCGACGCTTGGTACCGCGTCCCGGTGCTGCTGCTGTCGGCTGCCCAGAACGGAATCCTGGAGGAGCTGGTCGTGGTCGGCTACCTGCTCACCAGGTTGCGCCAGATGGGCTGGAGCGACCCGAAGGCGCTGGCGGCGAGCGCCGTGCTGCGCGGCAGCTACCACCTCTACCAGGGGCTCGGCGGCTTCTTCGGCAACCTCGTCATGGGACTGATCTTCGGCTGGTGGTTCCAGCGCACCCGTCGGGTGATCCCCTTGGCGGTCGCCCACTTCCTGCTCGACGCAGTGAGCTTCATCGGCTACGTATACCTGCACGGCCGGCTGAGCTGGATCTGAAGCAGTGGCCGCCCGGCTTCTCGTCGGCCCGTGGCCAGGGGGGTGCGCACTGGGGAGGGCGCCGTTGGCACTCATCAGGACGGAGTGCTAGATTCGACGTTGGCACTCTCGCCTTGAGTGTGCCAACGCGAACCGATCACGACACCCGCGACGACGTGCTCTGCTCGCAATTCCATCTGTCAACGGACACCTCTCTTATCAAGGTGAAAGGTGAGGTCAGCAAGTGTCTGTCAGCATCAAGCCGCTCGAAGACCGTATTCTCGTCCGCACGCTCGAAGCCGAGCAGACCACCGCATCCGGTCTGGTCATTCCTGACACGGCCAAGTAGAAGCCCCAGGAGGGCGAAGTCCTGGCCGTCGGCCCCGGTCGCATCGACGACAACGGCAACCGCGTTCCGCTCGACATTGCCGTGGGCGACAAGGTCGTCTACAGCAAGTACGGCGGCACCGAGGTCAAGTACTCCGGTGAGGAGTACCTCATCCTGTCCGCACGCGACGTTCTCGCCGTCATCGAGAAGTAGCAGCGGGCTCATCCGGATCAACCAGCCAACGCCCCGGCGGCCCGGTCGCGGGCACCGGGGTGTTGCGCTCTCTGGACATTCTGCTCATCAGCTAAGGATGTGTAATGCCAAAGATTCTTGAGTTCGACGAGCAAGCTCGCCGGGCCCTCGAGCGCGGCGTCGACGCGCTCGCCAACACTGTCAAGATCACCTTGGGCCCCAAGGGCCGTTACGTGGTGCTCGACAAGAAGTGGGGTGCCCCCACTATCACCAACGACGGCGTCACCGTGGCGCGCGAGATCGAGGTCGACGACCCGTTCGAGAACCTCGGCGCCCAACTCGCCAAGGAAGTGGCCACCAAGACCAACGACGTCGCCGGTGACGGCACCACCACCGCCACGGTCATCGCCCAGGCGCTCGTGCACGAGGGCCTCCGCGTCGTCGCTGCCGGCGCGAACCCGATGAGCCTGAAGCGTGGCATGGACGCGGCCGTCGAGACGCTCAACGAGGCGCTCGGCAAGGCCGCCCGTGACGTCGAGTCGACCGAAGACATGGCACACGTCGCGACGATCTCCGCCCGTGACTCCGTCATCGGCGGGCTCATCGCGGAGGCGTTCGACAAGGTTGGCAAGGACGGTGTCATCACCGTCGAGGAGTCCAACACGTTCGGCACGGAGCTCGAGTTCACCGAGGGGATGCAGTTCGACAAGGGCTACATCTCCCCGTACTTCGTGAGTGACGCCGAGCGCATGGAGGCGGTGCTCGACGACGCGTACGTCCTGGTCAACCAAGGCAAGATCTCGGCGATCAACGACCTGCTGCCGCTGCTGGAGAAGGTCGTCCAGTCCGGCAAGCCGTTGTTCGTCATCGCCGAGGACATCGAGGGTGAGGCCCTGTCCACTCTCGTCGTGAACAAGATCCGCGGCACGTTCAACGTGGCCGCGGTCAAGGCACCGGCGTTCGGCGACCGCCGCAAGGCCATGCTGCAGGACATCGCGATCCTGACCGGCGCGCAGGTGGTCTCGCCCGACGTTGGCCTCAAGCTCGACCAGGTCGGCCTCGAGGTGCTCGGCACCGCGCGACGGGTGGTGGTCACCAAGGACGACACCACGATCGTCGACGGCGCCGGCCAGGCGGGCGATGTGTCAGCCCGCGTGGCGCAGATCAAGTCCGAGATCGAGAACACCGACTC
>JBOHDU010000402.1:0-6414 GCA_050700615.1 Nocardioidaceae bacterium | reverse complement strand
GGGGTGGCCATCTTGGCCTACTCCGCGAAGTACGCCTCGGCCTTCTACGGACCGTTCCGCGAAGCGGTGGCGTCGAGCCTGCGGGGTGACCGCCGCTCCTACCAGCAGGATCCGGCCAACGGTCGCGAAGCCCTTCGGGAGGCCGCACTCGACCTGGCCGAGGGCGCCGATATCGTGATGGTGAAGCCGGCGCTCGGTTACCTCGACGTGCTGCATGAGGTGGCCGGCATGTCCGACGTACCGGTGGCCGCCTACAACGTTTCGGGTGAGTACTCGATGGTCGAGGCGGCAGCGGCTGCCGGCTACCTGGACCGGCGCGACACCGTTCTGGAAGTGCTGACGTCAATCCGACGGGCAGGTGCTGACATCGTGCTGACCTACTGGGCCGTCGAGGCCGCCCGCTGGCTGTCTGACTAAGCCTGGATGGGTGGAGGGCTCGTCTCCCGCGCGGCCCAGAGCAGCACGCTGGAAGGCACGGTGCGTCGGCTGGGGCCCATCCCGTTAGGGTTTGGCGAAGACCGGTTCGTCGCCATCAGGAGGCCTCATGTCCGTGCTCGCATCTCTCGTCGAGGCGATCGCCGGCGGCGGGATAGAGGTAGTCGACTTGACGGGCACGTTATCGCCCGAGACGCCGATCCTGATGCTGCCCCCCGAGTTCGGCCAGACCGCCACGTTCGAGCTTGAGGAGATCAGCAGGTACGACGACCGCGGCCCGGCGTGGTACTGGAACAACTTCCGCAGCGGGGAACACACCGGAACGCACTTCGACGCCCCCAACCACTGGGTGACCGGCCGGGACAAGGACGACGTCGCCTCGGTCCCCGCGCGGCGGCTGGTCGCTGCGGCTGCCGTCCTCGACTTCTCGGCGGAGGCGGCGGCCGACCCCGACTTTCTGCTCGAAGTCGACCACATCAAGGCGTGGGAGGCCGAGCACGGCGCCCTTCCAGACGGCGGCTGGATGTTGTACCGCACCGGCTGGGACGTGCGCTCCGGTGCCCAAGCCGACTTTCTCAACGCCGACGACACCGGACCGCACACGCCCGGCCTGTCACCTGAGTGTGCGCGTTGGCTGGCTCAGGAGTCGCCGGTGGTCGGGCTCGGAGTTGAGACCGTCGGGACCGACGCCGGTGCCGCGCACTCGTTCACGCCACCGTTTCCCTGCCACTCGGCGATGATGGGCAACGGCAAGTACGGCTTGACCCAACTGCAGAACCTGGCCGTGCTGCCGCCAACCGGTGCTGTGCTGGTGGTAGGCCCGCTGCGGATCGCGACCGGCTCGGGATCACCGGCACGGGTACTCGCCCTCGTCGAGCGGCGCCCCGCGTGAATGTCGCCGAATCTGTCGGTACGGCACTGGTCAAGGTTGGCGTCGACCACGTCTTCGGTGTCGTGGGCTCCGGTAACTTCCATGTCACGAACGCGATGGTGGCCGCGGGTGGGCGCTATGTGGCTGCCCGCCACGAGGGCGGAGCGGCGACGATGGCTGATGCCTATGCGCGGATGAGCGGCAAGGTCGCGGCCGTCAGTGTCCACCAGGGCTGCGGCCTCACCAACGCGATGACCGGCATCACCGAGGCGGCCAAGAGTCGCACACCGCTCGTCGTACTCGCCGCGGAGGTCGCCGAGCCCCGCTCGAACTTCTTCGTCGACCAGCCCGCCCTCGCGGCTGCGGTCGGTGCGATCTCGCTTCGACTGACGTCCGCGACGACAGCGGTGGCCGAGGCTTGCGAAGCCGTCGCCACTGCGCTGCATAGTCGACGAACGGTGCTGCTCAACCTGCCACTGCACCTGCAGGCCGAGCCCGGCGTGGCCGGCTTCCCGCAACTGCCGCCCGCCGATCCCCCGAAGCAACCGGACGACGCGTCTCTCGGGCGGCTGGTGACGGCCCTCACCGCGGCGCAGCGGCCGGTCTTCGTCGCGGGGCGCGGCGCGCGCGGTGCGGCCTGTCGGGGGGGACTAGAGGCTCTCGCTGAGCATTACGGCGCCCTGCTGGCGACCTCGGCGGTGTCCAAGGGGCTCTTCAACGGCAATCCGTGGTACCTCGACATCTCCGGCGGGTTCGCGTCACCGTTGGCCGCTGAGCTCATCAGCGGAGCAGACCTGGTCGTGGGTTGGGGCTGTGCCTTGAACATGTGGACGATGCGTCACGGTCGGCTGATCGCCCACGATGCCACCGTCGCGCAGGTCGACGACGACGACACCGCGATCGGTGCGCACCGGGAGGTGCACGTCGGCGTGGTGGGCGACGTGCACGCGACCGCAACCGCCGCCCTCGACCGGTCGGCCGGGACCGGGCGGACCGGCTACCGTACCGAGGAGGTGGCGGCACGGCTCGCCGCCGGCGGCGTGCGCTGGCGCGGGGTGCCCTATGACGACACCAGTAACACCGAGCGGATCGACCCGCGGACGTTGAGCCTGGCTCTCGACGATCTGCTGCCGTCTGACCGCGTCGTCAGCATCGATTCGGGCAACGTCATGGGCTACCCGAGCAGGTTCATGTCCGTGCCTGACGAGTGGGGTTTCTGCTTCACCCAGGCCTACCAGTCGATCGGGCTCGGCCTGGCCCCCGCCATCGGCGCCGCCCTCGCCCAGCCGCGCCGGCTGCCGATCGCAGCCGTCGGAGATGGCGGGCTGATGATGGCGGCGGCAGAGCTCGACACCGTACGTCGGCTCCGCCTGCCGATGCTGGTCGTGGTCTACAACGACGACGCCTACGGCGCCGAGGTGCACCACTTCGGGCCCGACGGGCTGCCTCTGGACACCGTGCGGTTCCCCCCGACCGACATCGCCGCCATCGCACGGGGGTACGGCTTCGAAGCCCTCACTGTGCGCTCCGTCGGCGACCTTGCACCGGTCCGCAGCTGGGTTCAGCGATGGGACCCCGACGATGTCACCGGCAGCTCGCCTGGGCTGCTGCTCGATGCCAAGGTGACGTCTGACCGCGCAGCCTGGTGGCTGGAGGAGGCCTTCCGCGGACACTGAAGCGAGTCAGCCTGCGCGCACCGGCGTTTGGCGGTCTGACAGCATCAAGGGGTGTTCATCACCAACCACGTCCTCTCCGGCGCGGTGATCGGGCTGGTGGCGCCCGGCCCGGGTACCGCGCTGGCCGTGGGCGTCGCGTCGCACTTCGCGCTCGACGCGGCGCCGCACTTCGGCCTCGATGACCTCCGGCTGATGCAGGTGGCGGTGCCGGACGGCCTTGTCGGTTTGGTGGCGGCCGCACTGGTCACCGCCACGGCTCCGTCCGCGCGGCGTACCAGCCTGTTGGCGGGCGTGTTCGGCGCCTGCGTCCCCGACCTCGACAAGCCAGGTCGGGTCTTCTTCGACCGGTCGCCGTTCCCGTCTTGGCTAGACAGGTTCCATAGTCGGATCCAGAACGAAGCACCGGGACGCTTCCCTGTCGAGGTGGCAGCGGCGATCACGCTCTCGGCAGCCTTCGCCGTGCTCGCGCGCCGGTGCCGCTGAGACGACGACCCCGGGTGGTCGACGGCCGCGATGACGGGAAGCTGCACCCAACCCGAGCCCGTACCTCGCCGGCTGCCCGCAACTGCCGGGAGCGGTCCGTGGCCAACGTCCAGATCCGGTCAGCCCAACGGATTGGTCTACAGGACCGGGCCGAGGAGGTCGGTCAGCGAAAGACCCAGCGCGTCCAGGATGCTCAGCAGCCCTTGGCCGAGGAAGTTGGTCGCCTGCGCACGTGTCAGCCCCACCAGATGGTGTGCGCATGTCGAGACCGCGGTCTGGATCCCGGTCGCGCCAACTAAGAGGCTCTGCAGCTGGTCGGCCAAGCTGCTGGCGCACATCGCGCCGGCCTGCTCCAGGGTCAGGACCGCCTTGTGAACCGGAGAGGTCACCGGATCCAGGGGCGGGGTGCTGGACGTCGTGGGCGCGAAGGTCGTCGGGCTGCCGGTCGGGTTGTCCCTTGTCGTCGGGCTCGTGGCGCTGGGGCGCGACCTGCTCGGCCCACTCGTGGTTGACCCCGACGTCGTCGGCTGACCCCCACGGTGCGGTCCGCGCGCGTCGTGGTGTGTGTGCGCGCGGCGGGTCGCCGGCGCTTCGCCAACGCTGGCGACGGGAAGCCCGTCGGGGACCGTCGTGAACTCGCCGTGCTGGTAGGCACGCATGATCGCCAGCACGAGGTGCATGTAGGCAGGCGAGTGGTTGTAGGCGAGCACCGCCGCCTGTTGTCCGGACGTGGTGGCCAGATTGCGCTGCCCGGCGCAGAGGTAGACACCGGCCGCGAGCGCGGCGTCGTTGATGTCCTGCGGGTTGCGGATGCCGTCCCCGTCACCGTCGACACCGACGATCTGCCAGGTGCCGGGGAGGAACTGCATGGGGCCGACGGCCCGGTCGTAGCGCGGGTCGTGGTCCATCGTGCCGTTGTCGGTGTCGCGGACGAGCGCTCGGCCGTCACGCCCGTTGAGCTCCGGGCCGTAGATGCCAGGGGTGGCGATCCCGGTGGCGTTGAGCACGTTGCCCTCTGACCTGCCGTGGTCGGACTCCACCCGCCCGATTGCCGCGATCAGGGCCCACGAGAGATGGCACGAGGGGTCAGCTTCGGAGAGAACCAGTGCGGCGCGCTGGTAGGCGGCCAGCGCCGCCGTCGGTATCCCGTTCGCGGATTCCGTGGCCGCGGCGGCGCCCGGCCGCTGCCGGAACGTACCAGGGCTGGCGACGAGGCGCTGCGCGGTCAGCTTCGGCGGCACCGTCAGGCTCGCCCGTTGGCTGAACGGGGTGGTGGGTACGGTGGGGATACCGCTCCGCTGGTGGCTGACGGCGAACGCGAGGTCGTGGGAGCCCAGGCTCACCGTCCACGCGGCCGCCAGCAAGGCCAGCGGCACCACACCCAGCGCCTGCTGCCAGCGCGGCGCGCCCTTCGCGGCCTTATGGTGCGAGGCCATCGTCATCTCCCATTCCCTCCGCGTCCGGCCGGGATGGTGTGAGCCGGACGCTCCCTGTGGGGGTCAACGACATGACGAAGGTCAGGTTACGGGGCGTGCTTCGCCGCGGCATCCCGACATGACCGAGAGCAGGTCGGGCTCACCGCGGCTCACAAGAAGCACGTTGCACAGATGAAACGAGGCACCCCTCCCTTTATGACGCGATCCTGCCGTGCCGAATTGCGTGCCAGCTGAAGGTGGCCCCGCGCCCCGCGGAGGGCCCGAGTCGCCGCGCCTGCGGGGTCTCGGCGACAATGACTGGGTGCCTCCGCAGCAGACCTCCCCGACCGCCGGGGCCACCTGGACGGCAACGGCGGGATCGGGGGACCTCTTCGCCCGCGCTCTCGACGTCATACCCGGCGGCGTCAACAGTCCGGTTCGCGCCTTCGGTGCGGTGGGCGGCACCCCCCGTTTCATTGCTCGCGGCGCCGGCCCCTATCTCTACGACGTGGACGGCAACGAGTACGTCGACCTCGTGTGCTCCTGGGGCCCGCTGATCCTCGGCCATGCCCATCCGGCCGTCGTCGGGGCCGTGCAGGCTGCCGTCGCAGCGGGGACCTCGTTCGGGACCCCGTCGCCCCCCGAGGTCGAGCTCGCCGAGGAGATCGTCACGCGTACTCCGGCCGACCAGGTCCGCCTTGTCTCGTCCGGCACTGAGGCCACCATGTCCGCGATCAGGCTGGCGCGCGGGTTCACCGGTCGCGAGCTGATCGTCAAGTTCGCCGGCTGCTACCATGGTCATGTCGACTCGCTCCTCGCGGCGGCCGGCTCGGGGCTGGCCACCTTCGCCCTGCCCGGCACACCGGGAGTTCCGGCCGCCTCGACGGGGTCGACGCTCGTGCTCCCCTACAACGACCTCGAGGCCGTGCGAGCCGCCTTCGCGGCCTACGGCGACCGGATCGCGTGCGTCATCACCGAGGCGGCGGCGGGCAACATGGGTGCCGTCGCACCCGTTCCGGGGTTCAACGCCGGTCTCGCGGCGCTGTGCGCGCACAACGGAGCCCTGTTCGTGAGCGACGAAGTGATGACCGGCTTCCGGGTGGGCCGGTCCGGTCAGTGGGGACTGGACGGCGCTGTCGAGGGGTGGCATCCCGACCTGATGACCTTCGGCAAGGTCATGGGCGGCGGCTTCCCGGCGGCCGCGTTCGGTGGTCGCGCCGACATCATGGCGCGCCTCGCTCCGGTCGGCCCGGTCTACCAGGCGGGCACGCTGTCCGGTAACCCGGTCGCCGCTACGGCCGGCCTCACGACGCTGCGCCTGGCCACGGATGAGGTCTACACCCGGCTCGACGAGGCTGCATCGACCATCGGTCGGCTGGTCGGTGAGGCCCTGACGGCGGCCGGCGTCGCGCACGTCGTGCAAGGCTCAGGCAATCTCTTCAGCGTGTTCTTCACCGAGGACGAGCACGCGAGCTCGGTGAAGAACTTCGACCAGGCGAAGGCCCAGGCCCTGTACCGGTTCAGTGCGTTCTTC
>JBOHDU010000401.1:0-10931 GCA_050700615.1 Nocardioidaceae bacterium | reverse complement strand
CACCGAGGCCCCTGGTGGCGCCCAAGCACTTCGTCACGGCTAGCAGCTCGCCCTCGAGGGCGGCATACGTCCACGGGCTCTCCGAGCCGCGACTGGCACCGTGTCCGCGAAAGTGGAAGAAGACCTTGGTACCCGAGACACCGGACGCGAACGGGCGAGTCTCGTCGATTGCCCCCGCCAGCCCGTGGGCGAACACCGTGGTGGGCTCGCCTCCGCCACGTACGAGGACCTCCAGCGGACCGTCGGGGCCCTCGACGAATGGCACCGGGCGGTCAGTGCCGCTGCATCGACTTCAACGTGGGGCGCACGTCCAGCAGGTAGACAAGCGCCACGACACAGCCGATCAGGTTGAGGATCATCAACGTGCTCTGGAAGAGGATGTGCATGGCCAAAACCACGACCAGGACGATGATCCAGAACGCCTTGTTCTGCTTGTCCGTGGCGACGTAGTACTCGCCACGACGAATGATCGCGTCGACCAGCGCCCAAATCTTGACCCCGAGAAACACTGCCCAGAGCGCGAGACTGACCCGGCTCTCGATGGTGAAGGCGGTGAAGGCGTCAAAGGCGGCGAGACTCACAGCGTCAGCCTACCGGGGCAGCCGAAGCCGCCCCGGTAGATCGGACGGACACGAAACACGTCGTGGCGATCAGTCGCCCACCTTCTTCGCCCCCCTCGCGGTGGCCTTCTTCGCCGCCCCGGCGCTCTTCTTGGTGCTGGTAGCCGCCGCCTTGGTGGCCTTCCGGGTCTTCGCCGCTGACGCGCTCGCGGTCGTCGCGGTGCTGGTGGCGGACTGCTTCACCGAACCGGCAGTGGTGTCGGCCGACCGACGAGCGGTCGTGGTCGCGGCCTTGATCCGGCTCACGGTAGCCGCCAGCTGCTTCTCCAGGTCTTGGCTGGCCTGCTGATCACGCACCCGAGTGACCAACGTCTTGCCACGCCCAGCCAACACTCCGTACGTCGAAACGGCATTCGCGAACGCCTCGCCGACCAGGACCTGAGCCTTGAGCGGCAGATCCCGAACCTGTTCGGGAGCGCTCTGCACGTCCGCCTGCACATCCTCGAGCCGGCCACTGAGCTTGGCCCTGGCCTGCTCACGCAATGCCACCGCGTCGAGTTTGGCGGCCCGGGCGTTCAGCTCGCCGACCAGTGCACGCAACCGCTCTGCGGCAAGATCGCCGGCACCGACGACGGCATACAGCGGCGTGGGGTCGACGAGGCTCTTCTCGAGGTCCTCGCGAGTCTGCTTCAGGTGAGCGGTGAATGCCATGGTGTGTTCTCCTGTTCGAGGGTCATACTTCGGGGTTGTTCTCGCGCCAAAACGACGCGTAGATGTCAAGCAGCACCTGTTTCTGCCGCTCGTTGAGGGCGGGGTCTGCCAGCACGGCCAGGTGGACCGACCGCTCGCCGCCCTCGTCGGGGTTGAGGATCCCCGCACGGACGTAGAGCGTCTCGGCCGAGATGCGCAACGCGCGTGCCAGCTGCTGGAGCACCTCTGCTGATGGTCGGCGCAGCCCTCGCTCGATCTGGCTGAGATAGGGGTTGGAGACACCGGCTTGGTCGGCGAGCTGCCGCAGCGTCAGCTGCGCCGTGCGCCGCTGATCCTTCAGGAACTCGCCGAGGGTCTCAATGCTCGTCTTCGGGGACGATGCGGTGGCGTCGATGCGTGCCTTGGCCCGGTCGGCGACCCTGACCGCAGCACCGGCGGTGCGGATCTTGGCGTCCCTCAGCGCGGTCATGCCACCATCGTGCTAACTATTGTTAGCGTTTGCAAGCCAGTCAGCCGTGAGTCGGGTCACGGACGCTGCTTGTTGCGCGGAGCCCAGCACGCGCACGAAGGGGCTGCCCACGATGCGCCGCGCCTCGGTGAAGCCGGCAGCCGCCCGTTCCTTGCGGTCAGAGCGACGACAGCAGTCCCTGCACCTTCGCGTCGATGTCGTCCACGATCAGCCGTACCCGGTCGATGTCCTGCCCACTGGGATCCTCGACCTCCCACTCCTCGTAGCGCTTCCCGGGGTAGAAGGGGCACGCGTCACCGCACCCCATCGTCACCACCACGTCGGCCTCCTGGACGTCGTGGTCGGTCCAGGCCCGCGGTGCGCCCTGGACGGCAAGGCCACGCTCGGCGAGGACGGCCGACACGACCGGGTGAACCTGGTCGGCCGGTTTGCTCCCGCCCATCAACACCCGAAAGCGATCGCCGGTATAGCGCTGGAGCAGAGCGGCGGCTGCTTGGGACCGACCAGCGTTCTGCACGCAGGCCACCAGGATCGTGGGCCGTCGGTCAGACACGAGCGGCCGCCGGATCGAGGGCCCGCCGGATCTGGTCCAGGCGCTCCGGCACCGCGGTGTACCAGATCCACGTGCCACGACGCTCGCCCGTGATCAGGCCGGCTTCGCGCAGCACCTTCAGGTGGTGGCTCACCGTGGGCTGGCTCTTGCCGGCGACGTTGACGAAGTCACACGCGCAGATCTCGCCCTGGGGCAACGCCATCAGGGCCGAGAGGATGCGCAACCGCACCGGATCGGCAAGAGCCTTGAAGTCGGCGGCGAGCTGGTCGGCATCCGCCGACGACAGCGGGCTCGCCGTAGGGGAGCAACAGACGGTGCTCGCGGTGGCCGGCTTCATGACATGAGTCTAGCGCGATCAATTGATCATCGTCGATATATGCGCTACATTGACGTTCATCGATTTAACCGACCGGAGGTGCCAGATGGCAACGAACAGCCACACAGACTCACGGGTGCAGCTCGCCCTCAACGTGGAGGACATCGAGGAGGCAGTGGAGTTCTACAGCCGACTCTTCGATGCGGAACCTCACAAGCGCCGCCCCGGCTACGCCAACTTCGCGCTCACGGATCCAGCCCTGAAGCTGGTGCTGATCCAGAACCCGGGCAAGCCCGGGTCGCTCAACCATCTCGGTGTCGAGGTGGCAAGCACGCAGGACGTGGGCGCTGCTTCGCGCCGGCTCAGCGACTCGGGGCTCGACACGGTCGTCGAGGACGCAACGACGTGTTGCTACGCCGTCCAGGACAAGGTGTGGGTGACAGCACCCGGTGGCGAACGCTGGGAGGTCTACACGATCACCGATGACGCGCCGGTGGTCGAGACTGCCTGCGACAACAGCGCCTGCTGCGCCTAAGCGAGGTTCCTCCGCATCCTGGCCAGACTGCGCAGCCGCTCCCGTCCCCCGGCCACGCGTCCCTTCGACGAGGCCGCGCCGGCTGTTGGATCCGGGTATCCCACACTGGTGACCAGCGGCAGAGCGGAAGTCCGGCCCGGCGCATGGCCTTCGTCAGAAGTGGGGGCGGAGCTGGCCGACAGGGAGGCCGCCGCCGAGGATGGCGTCGCACGCCGAGTCTCGAATGCCTTCCGCGTCGACGCCTGCCTCCGTGTCGACGCCGAGCCTGCGCAACGCGGCCGCCATCACCGGAGGCCGGGCCCGACCGGACCCGTCTTCGATCTTGAGCGCGACCGCACGCCCGTTAGGCAAGGCCAGCGCGTAGCAGGCCTCAGCGCCCGCCTTGCCGATCGCGCCGGGGATCGCGCGCAGCAGCCTCGCCTCGTCCCTGGCCGTTCCAGACACGTAGTCGGGGAACCCGGCGATCGCATCGGCGACCCGGCGTTCGGGCGACCCGGGCTCCGCGACCACCAACGAGCGGAACGCGCGAGCGAGGCCGGTCAACGATGCCGAGAACAGTGGTGCCCCGCATCCGTCTACCCCGATTGAGGCGATCGGCTCCCCTGTTTGCTCGGCGAAGCTGGCCGCGATCTTCTGCTGCAACGGGTGGTGTGCGCTGCGGTAGTCGCCAAGGGGCCAGCCGTTGGCGACGCAGGTGGCCAACATCCCCGCGTGCTTGCCGGAACAGTTCATCGCGATGGGCGCCCGGTCAAGGCCGGAACGGATGTAGTCGACCCTGGCCTGGTCGTCCAGCGGAAAGTCCGGCGGCGTCTGCAGGGCGCTCTCGTCGAGCCTGGCGGCGGCCAGGATCTCGCGAACACCGCTCAGATGGAACGGCTCACCGGAGTGACTCGCCGAGACCAGTGCCAGGAGCCGGGGCTCGATGTCGAGCCCGCAGCGCAGCATGCCGAGAGCCTGCAGTGGCTTGTTGCAGGAACGCGGGTAGACCGGACTGGTCACGTCGCCGACCGTCCAGTCCACACCCCCGTCGGCCGCCAGCGCGACGATCGAGCCGCGATGCTGCCCCTCCAGGAATCCCGAACGAACGACGTCGAGCACGATCTCGGGACTGGTCACGACTCGTGAGCGTACCCGCGACCCACCGGCTCTCGACACCGGCCTCGGTAGGCGCAGGGTGGCACAATCACCGGGTGCAGCATGACCGCGTCTCGATCCCGCAGTGGACGCCAAGCCCGCGTGAGCTCGACGACCTCGATCTGATTGCCAAGCGGTGCTTCAAGCCACCGGTCACCGGATTCCAAGACCCCAGGACCGCCGGTGACGCGTCCCCGGTGACCCTGGTGGTCGACGGCCAGACCGCACAGATCGCGAGTGGTGTCGGCGTCCTGGAGCTGGTCGACCCCGAAGGCGTCCCGCTGGCCAGGCTCGGCATCTTCACCACGTGGGACGCCGGTGACCACCGGGTCGGCCTTGCTGGACCGGTGACACCACTCGGCCACAGCGAGTTCGGCCCCTTTCGACGGCTTCACCTCCCGCCCGAGCAGGTACACCGGCGCCGGGCCGCCACCGACCTGCTCGCGGTTCCGGTCCGCCGAGCGCTCACCCTGGATGACATCGCGACCATCTCGTCGGCGGCATCCCAAGCCGGCCGCGGCATCCTCCTGCTCCCCTGCGTTGGCGAGGGGATGCCCGACGACATCTCGGGGCCGGCCCTGGTCCGCGCCACCCTGGCCGCCGCCGAGCTGCTCGAACGGGATGCCGAGGTTGTCGGCGTATCGCTCGCCGACCACGGCTGGAGTGGTCCGCACGGTCGATGGGGCTCCCCCAACGCCTGGCTGTTAGAGACAGTCGCGGCGGCATACGCCGACCAACAGCTGAACCTCACGCCCAAGCCTGTCGGCGAACGCCCGCCGGAGGTCGAGGCCATCGTCGCGCAGGACCGGCCGCCAAGGGACCGCAGGGGTCTGGTCGTGTTCTTCACGGGGCTGTCCGGCTCCGGCAAGTCCACGCTGGCGAGGGCCCTGGTCGACGCCGTGCTCGAGCGGGGCGACCGCACCGTGACCTCGCTCGACGGGGACGTCGTACGACACCACCTCTCCCAGGGCCTGGGGTTCACTCGCGAGGACCGTGAGACCAACATCTTGCGGATCGGCTTCGTCGCAGCAGAGGTCGCCCGCCACGGTGGCCTCGCCGTCTGCTCACCGATCGCTCCGTTCGAGTCCACCCGCGAGCAGGTGCGCGAGATGGTGGAGCGCGCGGGTGGCGGCTTCGTGCTGGTCCATGTGGCCACGCCGCTGGCCGAGTGTGAGCGACGCGACAGAAAGGGACTGTACGCGCGGGCTCGCGCGGGCGAGATCGCCGACTTCACGGGGATCTCCTCTCCCTACGAGGAACCATCGATTGCCTTGAAAGTCGACACAACTAATCGAGATATTGCAGAATGTCTTGAGGACATCGTCGCCGCCCTGACCGAGCAGGGGTGGCTACGCCGCTGACAACCCACCGGAAGGCCTTCACGTGCACACTTCGTTGATGCTCGCCGGCTCGGGCATCGGGGTTACCAGCACCGAGCTGCGCACAGCAATAGCCGCCCTGCTCGTCGGCGTGGTCGTCGGCATCACCGGGATGGGTGGCGGCGCCCTGATGACACCCGCGCTCATCTTCCTCGGGGTCGGCAACCCCACCGCCGTGGTGACGGCTGACCTGGCGTCCTCGGCGGTGTCCCGCTCGACCGGCGCCATCGTGCACTGGCGGCACGGCTCGCCACACTTCCGGCTCGCCGGCCTGCTGATCCTGGGATCGGTGCCCTGTGCCTTCCTGGGCCCCCCGTTGCTGCAGTGGTTCAGCGGCGGGAGCGACATCGAGAACGTGCTCCAGATCTGCATCGGGCTGGCGCTGCTGTTCGCCGCTGTGGCGTACGCCTTCCGCCTCTACATCCTGTTGCGACACAGAGCCAGCGGACGCACCGCGCCGGAGGGGGAGCCGCAGATCCGCGCCCTCCCGACGATTCTGGTCGGCATGCTCGGCGGACTCTTGGTCGGCATCACCTCGGTGGGTGCCGGGTCTGTGATCATGATCGCGCTGCTCCTGCTCTATCCGACCCTGTCAGCGATCAAGCTTGTCGGCACCGATCTCGTCCAAGCGGTTCCGCTCGTGCTGGCGGCAGCGATCTCCAACGTGCTCACGCACGGCCTCGACTGGTCCATCACCATCCCGCTCATCATCGGCTCCGTTCCCGGCACGTTCGTCGGGGCCCGGATCGCCCCACGTGTCCCGCAGTCGGTGATTCGCCGCGCGATCGTCATCGTGCTGACCATGTCTGGTCTCGCCTTGCTCGACAAGTCAGGCTGGCTCCCGGTCGGAACTCCTGGTCAGACCCATCCCGTCTTCATCGCCCTGACCGGCCTGGTCCTCGTCATCTTGATGCCGTTCGTGTGGGGGCTGCTCCGTCGTGGCGTAGGGCTGCCGATGTTCGGAACTCCGACCGTGGCGCAGATCGAGGGCCTGGATCGTTCCACCGTTCCGCCAACGGCCGGTCAGGTCGCCTCCACCCAGCCGAGCGGGCCGACCACGGCTGCCGACCCATCACCAGCGGACGGCCACCCGGAGCCCGCGCGGATCGAGTCGCAGATCGGAGACCCCGATTGCCGGTGATGGCCGTGGCACCCCGGCACATCCGCGATCACGCCATCCCGCCTTTTCTTTCATGGTTAGGATTGTCCGCAATCTGATCCTTCAAGGAGTCTTGACGTATGACGGTGCACGCTGACTACCGCCTCAGCCAGCTCGACGAGCTGGAGGCGGAGTAGATCCACATCTTCCGTGAGGTGGCTGCGGAGTTCGAGAAGCCGGTGCTCATGTTCTCCGGCGGCAAGGACTCGATCGTCATGCTGCGGCTGGCCGAGAAGGCCTTCTTCCATGCGAAGATCCCGTTCCCCGTGATGCAGGTCGACACCGGCTACGACTTCCCCGAGGTGCTCGAGTGCCGCGACCGGTGGATCAGTCGGTTGGGCGTGCGCCTGGTGATCGCGTCCGTCGACGAGGCGATCAAGAACGGCATCGTCGTCGACGACGGCAGGACCAGCCGTAACCGGCTCCAGATCGGCACCCTGCTCAACACCATCGAGGAGCAAGGGTTCACCGCAGCGTTCGGTGGTGGGCGACGCGACGAGGAGAAGGCCCGCGCGAAGGAGCGGGTCTACTCGCACCGAGACGAGTTCGGCCAGTGGGACCCCAAGAACCAGCGACCCGAGCTCTGGTCGCTCTACAACGGGCGGATCCACGCGGGCGAGCACATGCGCATCTTCCCCCTCTCCAACTGGACAGAGCTCGACATCTGGCACTACATCGGGCGGGAGGGCATCGAGGTCCCGATGATCTACTTCGCCCACCAGCGTCAGGTCTTCAAGCGCGATGGCATGTGGTTCACCGTGGGCGACTTCAACCCGATGCGCCCCAACGAGACCACCGAGGAGCGGACCGTCCGGTTCCGCACCGTCGGAGACATGACGCTGACCGGCTGCGTCGACTCCACCGCGACGACGGTCGACATGATCATCGACGAGATCGCGGTGGCACGGGTCACCGAGCGCGGCGCGACCCGCGGCGACGACCGGTTCAGCGAGGCCGCCATGGAGGATCGCAAGCGAGAGGGATATTTCTGATGGATCTGCTCAGGTTCGCCACGGCCGGATCGGTCGACGACGGCAAGTCGACCTTGATCGGTCGGTTGCTGCTGGACTCCAAGGCGATCTTCGAGGACCAGCTCGAGGCGGTGGAGGCAACCTCGAAGTCGCGAGGCTACGACTACACCGACCTCGCTTTGCTGACAGACGGCCTGCGCTCCGAGCGGGAGCAGGGCATCACCATCGACGTCGCGTACCGCTACTTCGCCACCCCCACCCGCAAGTTCATCATCGCCGACACCCCTGGGCACGTGCAGTACACACGCAACATGGTGACCGGCGCCTCCACGGCCGACCTTGGCCTGGTGCTGGTCGACGCCCGGCAGGGGCTGACCGAGCAGTCCCGGCGGCATGCGGTGATCCTGTCGTTGCTGCGGGTGCCGCACCTGGTGCTGTGCGTCAACAAGATGGACCTGGTCGCCCACTCGGAGCAGACGTTCAAGGAGATCCACGCCGAGTTCACCTCGTTTGCCACCAAGCTGAGCATCCCCGACCTCACGATCATCCCGATCTCGGCGCTCAACGGCGACAATGTCGTGACCCGATCCGAGAACATGCCCTGGTACGACGGTCCGTCGCTGCTGCACTACCTCGAGCATGTGCACGTGGCCTCCGACCGGGACCTCGTCGACACCAGGTTCCCGGTTCAGTACGTCATCCGTCCCAAGTCCGACGACTACCACGACTACCGTGGCTATGCCGGACGCGTCTCGGGTGGGGTGCTCAAGCCAGGCGACGAAGTCCTGGTGCTCCCGTCAGGTCTGACTTCCAGGATCGCCGCCGTCGACCTTTTCCAGAGCGAGCTCGACGAGGCGTTCCCGCCGATGTCGGTCACCGTTCGACTCGAGGACGATCTCGACGTGTCTCGCGGCGACATGATCTGCCGTCCGCAGAACGCGCCCCGACCGAGTCAGGACGTGGACGCGATGATCTGCTGGATGAGCTCGACGCCCCTACAGCCGCGGCAGAAGCTCGCGGTCAAGCACACCACCCGTTCGGCGCGCGCGCTCGTCAAGGACATCCAGTACCGGCTCGACGTCAACTCGCTGCACCGAGACCTGGACACCAAGAAGCTCGAGCTCAACGAGATCGGACGCGTGCAGCTGCGGACGACAGTTCCGCTCCTGTGCGACCCCTATGAGAAGAACCGGACGACCGGCTCGTTCATCTTGATCGACGAAGCCACCGGCGTCACCGTCGGCGCCGGGATGATCAACTCGGCGAGCTGACCGGCCCGGGCTCACGCTTGCCATAGGGCGCGTAGCATCGCGTTCATGAACGAGGGACTTACCCCCGAGCTGCGTGCCTCCGACATCGACCGGGAAAGCACGATCGAGGTGCTGCGAGAAGCGAGCGTTGCCGGGCAGCTCACGATGGACGAGTTTCAGGAGCGGATGGAGGCGGCCTATGCCGCGAAGACCCTGGGGCAGCTCACCGTTCTGACCGACGACCTGCCCGTCGGGGCCACGACCCAGGCCGCACGTTTTCCGGTGGCAAGCAAGCCGGCGCCGCTGAAGAAACGCCGCTGGATCGTCCACCTGCTCAGCGGCGGCGACAGCCGCGGTCCCTGGCGTGACGGGGACCGGGTCTCTTGGGTGGCGGTCCTGGGCGGCGGCAACATCGACCTTCGCGACGCCAACCTCGAGCCGGGAACGGTGATCGACGTGTCGATGATCGCGGTCATGGGGGGCGGCGACATCATCGTGCCCGACAACGCGCGGGTGGAGATGTCTGGTATCGCACTCATGGGCGGCCGGGACAACTACGTCGACGGCGCCGGCCTTCCCACCGATGCGCCGCTCATCCGGGCCAAGATCTTTGCCTTGATGGGCGGCGTCTGCATCAAGGCGAAGCCGCCCCGGCACCGACCCGCCTCGTGATGGGTGCAGGAGGCGCGTTGTCGGAACGGCCCCGCCGCGGTCGTGCGATGAGTTCCCCATGACAACGCCGCGAGCGCTGGCCGAGCTCCCGACCCTCGGGCGCTATGTCGTCGTGGGCGCGCTCTGGGTCGGAATCCCCGGCTGCGTGGTGGGCCTGGTCGTCGGGTTGCGCGTGTACGCGCCGACTGCCTGGTTCGCGGTCTTCGAGGTGGGGATCCCGGCGGCCGTTCTGGGAGGGCTCCTGGGGTTGGCGGTTGGCTCGGTGAGATTCATGTTGAACCGGCTGCGCAACGCCCGCCATCCCTAAAACCTGACGAACCTGGCCTCAACGTCTGATCAGAGGCGGGCCCGCACGTGCAGGCCGACCTCGGGGTCGACGAGCACCTCTTGAGCTGCTGCGACACCTCCGGCCAGCAGCTCCGCATCCACCGGCAGGCTGCGCTTGACGAGAGCCAGCGCGATCGGCCCGAGCTCGTGATGACGGGCCGACGAGCCGACGAGGCCGTATGACTTCCCGTCGAGCTCCACCGCGGCGCCGTGCGCAGGAAGGGTGTCGACGGATCCGTCGAGATGGAGCAGCACGAGACGGCGTGGCGGACGGCCCAGCGTATGCACCCGGGCGACCGTCTCCTGGCCGCGGTAGCACCCCTTGTCGAGGTGCACGGCCGGTCCGATCCAGCCCACCTCGTTGGGGATGGTGCGGGCATCGGTGTCCAGGCCCAGCCTGGCCTCCCCGCGCTCGATACGAAATGCCTCAAGCGCCCAGATGCCGCACGGCCGCCCGACCGCCTCGGTCGACAGGTCGCTGCGAGGTACGAGAGCCGTTGTGTTCGCGGACCTGGCCAGCACTGCCCAGTCTTCGGTGACGTCGGCGACCTCGACCCGCATCATGAAGCGCATCGAGTCCAGCCAGGCCGACAATGTCGCTGCCTCACCGGGCTCGACGTGCGCCCACCAGGACTCACCGTCGTCGAAGCCTGTCATCGCGTGCTCGACGTGACCTTGCGGGGAGAGCACCAACGTCGTGGTCCACGAGTGCGGCTCGATGTGTTCCAGGTGCTGGGTCGTGAGCGAGTGCAGCCAGGCCAGCCGGTCGGGCCCGTCGACGCGGATCACACCGCGGTGCGACAGGTCGACGAAACCGTCGCCGGCGATCAGCGTCTTCTGCTCGCGAAACGGGTCGCCGTAGTGTGCCGGAACGCCCGCATCGGCGCCGTCAGCC
>JBOHDU010000400.1:0-4759 GCA_050700615.1 Nocardioidaceae bacterium | reverse complement strand
AGGCATGGAGACTGCTGAGGTTCGACGCCGGTTCATCGACCACTTCGAGCGGCGCGGCCACACGGTCGTGCCCAGCTCGTCGCTGATCCTCGATGACCCGACACTGCTGTTCGTCGGTGCTGGGATGGTGCCGTTCAAGCCCTACTTCCTGGGCCAGGAGACGCCGCCCTACAAGCGTGCGGTGAGTGTGCAGAAGTGCGTGCGCACCACCGACATCGACGGTGTCGGCCACACCGATCGGCACGGCACGTTCTTCCAGATGAACGGGAACTTCTCCTTCGGCGACTACTTCAAGCAGGGAGCGATCGAGCTGGCGTGGGAGCTCGTGACGCGCTCGCAGGACGACGGCGGGCTGGGCCTGCCCGAGTCGGGCCTGCACGTCTCGGTCTACCACGAGGATGTCGAGGCCGTGGCCCTGTGGAAGCGGGTCGCCGGCCTCTCAGACGATCGCATCCATCGACTCGGCAAGTCAGCCAACTTCTGGGACATGGGCGTTCCCGGCCCGTGTGGCCCGGACTCGGAGATCTTTCTCGACCGTGGCCCGGAGCATGGACCCGAGGGCGACGTCGAGAAGGCGGGTGACCGCTACATGGAGCTGTGGAACCTCGTCTTCATGCAGTGGGAGCGTGGCGAGGGTCCCGGCGACGACTACGAGATTCTCGGTGATCTCCCAGCCAAGAACATCGACACCGGCATGGGCCTGGAGCGGATGGCGATGGTGTTGCAGGACGTCGGCAGCATCTACGAGATCGACGAGGTCTACCCGGTGCTGGCACGGGCGGCCGAATTGTCCGGCAAGACTTATGGCGCTGACCATGCCGACGACGTGCGGCTGCGGGTGGTCGCCGACCACGTCAGGTGCGCCCTCATGCTCATCAACGACGGCGTCACACCAGGCAACGAGGGGCGCGGCTATGTGCTCCGGAGGCTGCTTCGGCGCGCCGTACGCTCGATGCGGCTGCTCGGGGTCGACGAGGCGGCCCTTCCGCACCTGCTTCCCGACAGCATGGAGCGGATGAGCCAGTCCTACGCCGAGCTGCGGTCGGCGTTTCCCCGCATCAGCGAGATCGCCTACGCCGAAGAGGACGCCTTCCGGCACACCCTGAAGGCGGGGACGGCGATCTTCGAGCTTGCCGCGTCCAAGACGAAGCAGTCCGGCAGCCATGAGCTGTCAGGCGACGAGGCGTTCGCGCTGCACGACACCTATGGGTTCCCGATCGACCTGACTCTCGAAATGGCCGCCGAGCAGGGCCTGTCGGTCGACGAGGTCGGCTTCCGGCAGCTGATGGGCCAGCAGCGGCAGCGGGCCAAGGCCGACGCCCAGGCGAAGAAGGGGCGGCACCTCGACGCCGTCGCCTACCGTGAGGTCGCCGACGCGATGGGTCGTCCGGTGACGTTCACCGGCTACGACGAGGTCGTCAGCGATGCGTCGGTCACCGGCCTGATCGCCGACAGCGGGCGGGTGAAGGCGGCCGGTGAGGGCGACACCGTCGAGCTGGTGCTCGACCGCACCCCGTTCTACGCCGAGGGCGGCGGGCAGCTAGCCGACCAGGGCGTCATCGAACTCGGCAACGGCGCCCGGGTGAGCGTGCTCGACGTGCAGACACCCGCGACGGGCCTGATCGTGCACAAGGTCACTGTCACGAGTGGTGAGGTGACCACCGGGCTCTCGGCGCACGCTCTCGTCGACATCGAGCGGCGCCGCTCGATCAGCCGCGCCCACACCGCCACCCACATGGTGCACAAGGCGTTCCGCGAGGCGCTGGGCGAAACGGCTACCCAGGCCGGCAGCGAGAACGCCCCGGGACGCTTCCGGTTCGACTTCTCGGCCAGCGGCGCCGTACCGGCATCGGTGCTCGCCGACGTCGAGGCGCGCGTCAACGACCTCGTCCTCGCCGATCTCGGCGTCGCCGCAGAGGTCATGACCCAGGCCGAGGCCCGTGCTTCGGGTGCGATGGCACTGTTCGGGGAGAAGTACGGCGACCAGGTGCGGGTCATCTCCATCGGCGACTGGGCCAGCGAGTTGTGCGGTGGCACGCACGCGAGCCGATCGGGGCAGCTTGCCGTGATCAAGCTGCTCGGCGAGTCGTCGATCGGGTCCGGCGTCCGCCGGGTGGAGGCGCTCGTCGGCGCCGACGCCTACCGGTTCCTGGCCCGGGAGCATGTCTTGGTCGCTCAGCTGACCGATGCCCTGAAGGTGCCTCGCGAGGAGCTCCCGGAGCGGGTCAACGGCATCGTCGAACGCCTGCGCAGCGCCGAGAAGCAGATCGAACAGGTGCGGCTGGCGTCGCTGCTCTCCGGCGCGGGTGAGCTCGCCGCCGGAGCTCGCGATGTCTACGGCGTGCACTACGTCGGCTTCGTCGCCGAGGGGGCCGGGAGCGCCGACGTACGCAAGCTCGTGCTCGACGTGCGTGGCCGGATGGGCAACGACCAGCCCGTCGTGGTCGCGGCCGTCGGCACAGCCGATTCCAAGCCGTCGGTCGTGGTGGCGCTCAACGACGCCGCGCGGGGCTGGGGACTGAGCGCCGGTGTGCTCGTCAGGGCGGCCGCGTCCGTGTTGGGCGGCAGCGGGGGAGGCAAGGACGACGTGGCTCAAGGCGGCGGTACCGACGCGAGCCAGGGCCCCGCGGCGGTCGCAGCGGTCGAGACCGAGATCGGCCGACGGGTGACCGGCTCCTGAACGCGCCGAAGGCCGCAGCTGGCGAGCCCAACGGTGTCGACCGTGCGACGAGGCTGGGCGTGCGCCTCGGCGTCGACGTCGGTGAGGTCCGGATCGGGCTCGCGATGAGCGACCCCGGCGGCATCCTGGCGACGCCGGTGGAGACCGTGGCGCGAGGCCCCGGCGACGTGGCGAGGATCCTCAGCCTGGCCGTCGAGCACGCGGCGATAGAGATCGTCGTGGGGTTGCCGCTCTCGCTGTCGGGGCGGCCGGGCGCCGCAGCCGGCAAGGCGACCGACTTCGCACTCCGGATCGCCACCGAGGCCGGGCGTCGCGGCCTGGCCGTGTCGACTCGCATGCTGGACGAGAGATTGACTACGGTGAGCGCAGAGCGAGTGCTGCGCGAGCGCGGCAAGAAGGGGGCTCGACGACGCGCCGTCGTGGACCAGGCGGCCGCCGTAGAGATCTTGCAGAACGCCCTGGACACCGAACGGTCGACCGGGCACCCAGCGGGGCAGGAAGTAAGGCGGAACCTGTGAGCCACCTGGGCATCGACGGTCTGCGGCCTGAGGCCGCCAGACCGCGCCACAAGCACGGTCGCGCCTGCCTCTCCGTGCTGGTCGCCTTCGCCGTGATCGTGGCGCTGGGCGTCTTCGCGTACGTCAAGGGGGTGTCTCTCCTCGAGAACGTCTTCGCCGGCCCGGCAGACTACCCGGGCAGCGGCTACGGGGTCGTGGTCATCGACGTGAAGCCGGGCACCGGAACCGACATCGGCAGGCAGCTCCAGGCCGCGGGAGTGGTCAAGAGCGTCGGGGCGTTCACCGACGCCTACAACACGAGCAACAAGGCAACCCAGATCGAAGCGGGTTTGTACCGCCTGCACAAGCACATGTCGGGAAAGTCGGCCCTGGCACTGATGCTCGACCCGAAGTCGAAGGTCACCTGCCCGACCGTGACGATCCCCGAGGGCTACCGGGCCACCGAGATCCTCCAACGGGTCACCGCCAAGACCGGGCTGAGCCAGGCGTCGCTGACCAAGGCGTACTCCGACACCTCCGCCCTCGGCCTGCCGGCGTACGCCAACAAGGACGCGGAGGGCTACCTCTTCCCGGCGACTTACAACGTGTGTCCGGGCACCACGGCACCGCAGCTGCTGCAACAGATGGTCACGCGATTCAAGCAGGAGGCCCAGCACGCCAACCTGGTCGCCGGAGCGAAGTCGCTCGGGATGTCGCCGCGCGACGTCATCATCGTCGCCAGCCTGGTGCAGGCCGAGGCTCGGCGCGCCCAGGACATGCCCAAGGTGGCGAGGGTGGTCTACAACCGACTCAAGATCAACATGCCGTTGGCGTTCGACTCCACGCTGCACTATGCCGTCGACTCCCGCGGCGTCATAGCGGCAGGTCCCAAGCTGCGCGACATCAAGTCGCCCTACAACACCTACAAGTACCCCGGGCTGCCACCGACCGCGATCGACTCGCCCGGAGACGCCACGATCCAGGCCGCACTGCACCCATCACCTGGCACCTGGAAGTACTTCGTGACGGTCAACCTGCGCACCGGCGACACCAGGTTCGCCACCACCTGGGCCCAGGCCCAGCACAACGAGCAGCTCTACTACACGTACTGCCAGACCTCGAGTGCCTGTTGACGTGAGGTCGCGCCGCGTCTGCGGGGTGCTGGGGAGCCCGATCGCGCACTCGCTGTCGCCGGCCCTCCACCTGGCGGCCTACCGCGCCCTCGGCCTGGACTGGGACTACGAGGCGCACGACGTCGACGTCGACAGGCTGGCGGGGTTCGTGCGCGGACTGTCGGCACAGTGGCGAGGGCTCTCGCTGACGATGCCCCTCAAGCAGGCCGCGGTCGGTCTGTGCGACGAGGTCGAGCCGCCTGGCCGGTTGCTGCGCTCGGTCAACACGCTCGTACTCGACGACTCGGGGTCGCGGATCGGTCACAACACCGATGTGAGCGGTTTCGTCACGGCGTTGGTGGCCGCGGGAGCCGGGGAGCTCACGTCGGCCGTCGTGGTGGGCGCCGGCGCGACCGCGCGATCGGCACTGGCGGCGCTCGCCGAGCTCGGCTCGCACCGCGTCGTGGTGG
>JBOHDU010000399.1:0-3877 GCA_050700615.1 Nocardioidaceae bacterium | reverse complement strand
GGACTGACGGGCACCGTACGCGTCGACGGCGACATCGTGTCCGTCACCGTCACCGGTCGATCGAACACGCAGATCCTCTCCCTCGTCGGCATCACGTCGTTCCCGATCAAGGAAACCGAGACCGCCGAGGCGATCAGCGAGGGAGGCCGGCCATGATCGCGATTCGTACCACCTTGGCGCTGATCCCTGCCGTCGTGGCGGCCCTCGTCATGCTTGCCCTCGCCGTCGGGGTGCCCCTCCTTCTGGTCGCACTGATCGGGAACCCGATACCCGACCAGTGGTCGTGGAACTCACCGCTGACCGGCGAGGCGATCCTGGGCGTCCTGGCATGTGTGGCATGGGTCTTCTGGGCACAGATGACGTTGTGCCTGATCGTCGAGCTGATCGCCGAGATCAGGGTTGCCGCCGGACATTCCGCGGATTGGCTCACCCGAGTTCCTGGCACTCTCGGCGGCCAGCAGGCACTGGCCCGGACGCTCGTGCAGGCGGTCGTCGTCGTCGGGCTGGCCTCCGCGGCTGCCTCGACGTCAACGCCTGTGGGGATCGTGCGGGCCGCCGCGGCCGCCGCGGCCCCGTTCACCCATGGCCCCGAGGAGGCGCCGGCCAGCTCGACCCCCACGCACGCCGCGTTCGTGGCGCAACCTGTCGTCAGTCGCCGGCAGACGCCGACGGTGGCCGTCGAGGTCACCAGCGGAGATTCCCTGTGGTCCATCGCCGAAGTGCACCTCGGCAACGGCCAACGCTGGCGCGAGATCGCCGAGCTCAACGAGGGCCGGGTGATGCCCGACGGCAGCAGGTTCCAGAACGCCGCCTCGATCCTGCCGGGCTGGACCCTGTTGGTTCCGGATCGATCGCCGTCGGCGCAACGCGGACACAGGGTCATCGTCAAGGGGGGCGACACGCTCTGGGGCATCGCGCAACGTGCGTACGGTGACGGCGGCGACTGGCCCGAGGTCTTCGACGCCAACCGCAACAAGATCGAGGACCCTGACCTGATCTTCCCCGGCCAAAGACTTCGTGTCCCGAGCCAGCAACCAGCAGAGCCCGAAGTGCACGACCAAGCCAGTCACCATGCCCCCCACGAGCCCGGCGCCCCGCGCAAGAACGAAAGCCACATTCAGCTGGACGGACGAACGAACACGCCAACCCAGGAGCCGACGAGCCCACCCATCAGCGTCGCGACTCCCACCGCGGTCGGCGATCAGCCATCGCCCTCATCGACCGGCTCGGCGCAGCCCCACGTCACCGACAACGAGATCGGATCAAGCGCGTTGACCCGGGCGCTCATGGGAGGTGGGGCCTTCCTCGCGGCCGGCCTGCTCGCAGCGCTCGCTGCCCGACGACGCAACCAGTTCCGCAACCGTCGGTCCGGGCGGACCGTCCCCAAGACACCGGACGCATTGATCGATACCGAGAGGGCGGTCCGGACCACCGGCTCCGCTGCCGCGCAGGCGGCCCGATTCCTCGACCTGGCACTGCGAGACCTAGCCTCCGCGCTCGCGATATCGGGGAGCACCCCACCCGAGGTGGAAGCCGCGAGACTCGACGACGCACAACTCGAACTGTTCCTCGCCGCTCCGGCCGCCGAACCACCCACCCCGTGGGTCGCTTCGCGTGACGGTAACGTCTGGCGCCGCTCTCGCGCACACGAGCCCCGTGTGGAGGACCACGTCTCGCCCTACCCGACACTCGTCTCCGTCGGCGTCGACGAAGACGGCACAACCTGGCTGGTCGATCTCGAGGCCGCCGGTGTCGTGCGACTGTCCGGTGACCCGACGGCTGCGGCAGACCTGGCTCGGTTCATCGCCGCCGAACTGGCCATGAACCGCTGGTCAGACTCCGTCGACGTCACCATCACGAATGTCGGGCAAGAGATCGTCCAGCTGAATCCACACCGGCTGACCAATGACGAGGTGCTCGACATCCAGCAGCTGACGAAGACGGCCCGACGGGTGCGGGAAGCCACCGACGCTGCTGGGCTCGGGGTGCTGGCCGGCCGCATTGACGGCCGAGGCGCGGATAGCTGGATGCCCGCGATCGTGGTTGCCGATGTGGGCGTTGACGACCAACCAGACGTCGCGCGCGACACAGCCGAACTCGTCGACGAGCTTGGCCGGATCGAGGGCCGCAATGCTGTGGCACTGGTTGCCATCGACATGGCCCAACACACCGACGGCGGGTTGGTTCTGTCGATCGACAGCGACGGATCTCTGACCACGCCATGGTCCACACTCATCGCCAACCGCCTCGGACGAGCGGAGGCAGAGACCCTCGCCGGCCTGCTCGACGCGACACACGCCAACGACGATGAGCCGATGCCTACCGCGATCAGGGCCGACGGAAGCCCGAGTGACGCCGACGCCGGCGGCGCCCTGACCGTCGACGTCACGAACCCCCGGACCGGAGCCGGCGACCCGAGCTCAGTCCTCCCCGACCCCGACACGCGATACCTCACCACCGCAGCCACAACCGTCGAGGACCTGACCGCCCTCGCCCCCCGCGTGCCGCAGGCGCAGGCCGCGAGGATCATTCAGGAAGACCCGGACCTCGATGCCGATCTGGTTGCCTGGTCCGACCCGGACTCGATCCGACCGAAGCTGCGACTGCTCGGGCCCGTCGAGCTGCGAGTCGTCGGCACCCGCCCACACGAGGTCGAGCGCCGCACCGCCTACTACGCCGAACTGACCGCATACCTGGCCTCCCGGCCGGAGGGTGTGACCCCGGAGCAGATGGCTGACGCCTTCTCCATCCAGCACAACTCGTTGCACACCCGCATCGCCACACTTCGCAAGTGGCTCGGCGCGAACCCGGCCACCGACACGTTGTACCTGCCCGAGTCGACCCTCTCCCAGGCCAGCCGGGCACGGGGCGTGCCGGTATACCAACTGCACGGCATGCTTTGCGACTCCGACCTGTTCAAGCGACTGCGGACACGCGGAGAAGCACGCGGCCCAGACGGCATCGACGACCTGGAAGCGGCGCTCGCGCTGGTGACCAGCATGCCCTTCGACCAGCTGCGCCCAGGCGGGTACGGCTGGCTCGCCGACCACCCCGCCGATCACTTCCTCACCGCCGCCATCGTCGACGTGGCGCACACCGTCGCAACGCACGCCCTTGCCGGGGATCGTCCAGAACTCGCTGTCTGGGCTGCCGAGCGGGCGATCACAGCGGCACCCTCCGAGGACAAGCCCCGCCTCGACCTCGCCCGCGCCAAGACCGCCCTTGGACAGGCCGACGAGGCCAACCGCTACGTCGAACGCGCGGTCCACAACCGAAGTGACGACGACGGCCCGCCCGCAGAGCCGTCGGCCCGCACCGCCCAAGTGCTCGGCCTCCGGAGGCATCCATGAGTCGGTCGCAGCATCAGCCGCCCGGCCGCCACAAGTCGGAGCACGAGGCGCCTTGCAGGCGCGCGTAGCGTATGCGGGCGGCCTTCCCCCTGACGGAAGTTCACGGCGGTCCACACTGGGCCGGCACGAAAACGGAGGGCCAATGGCGGCATTCCAGCATCTGCCGCGCACCAATGAGCGGGTGAATGCACGCCTGGCTCAGGGCATGAGTGCGACGAGTGCTTTCAGAGCCGTTCGGAGGCCATCCCCGATGGCGCGCCGCGTTCCGACGCCGGTTTGCCTGCCCCCGCGGAAGGCCAGTGCACCCAAGTCAGCGATGCTGCCAAAGAAGGCTCCCAAAGCGACCAGGTCCAGGCCCAGCGGCATAGAAGCCACCGCGCTCAGTCCGACCACGACGCCGCTCGCGATGGAGTAGCCCGCGGAGCGCGGTTGGAGTGCCTTGCCGGAGTCGAGTCCGTGGACGCCGTGGCGCTATTGGGACACGGCCCGGCCTGGGACGGCGGAGTCACCGATGCGATCTGCCAGGT
>JBOHDU010000398.1:0-5363 GCA_050700615.1 Nocardioidaceae bacterium | reverse complement strand
GTAGTAGCCCTCGATCAGCTTGCGGTTGTTGACCTGGAGCGAGAGGTGTGGAACCGGCAGCTTGGACAGCGCCTCGGCCATCACGCGGGCCACCTCGACGTCGAAGTGGAAGGGCAGCTCGTCTTTCGCCACGATGTCGATGTCGGCCTGCGTGAACTCGCGGTAGCGACCCTCCTGGGGGCGCTCGCCTCGCCACACCTTCTGGATCTGATAGCGACGGAACGGGAACTCGAGCTTGCCCGCGTGTTCGAGCACGTAGCGCGCGAACGGCACGGTGAGGTCGAAATGCATGCCCAGCCCGGTGTCCGAAGGAGGGTCGTTCTCGGCCTGGAGTCGGCGCAGGACGTAGATCTCCTTGTCGATCTCACCCCCCTTGGCCAGTCGCTCGAGCGGCTCGACCGCCCGTGTCTCGATGTTGGCGAAACCGTGCAGCTCGAACGTACTGCGGAGCAGGTCGATCACGGCCAGCTCGGCGTTGCGCTGCGCCGGGAGCAGCTCGGGAAACCCGCTCAGCGGACTGGGTTTGCTCATCGGGGCTCTTTCGGTCGGCACAGGGAGCTGTCGCACGCGTGCGGTTCGCCGGTCACCCAGGCGGCGCGGCGACCGCCAGGTCGACCAGGTAGGGGTTCGTGGTGCGCTCCCGCCCGACCGTCGTCTGCGGACCGTGGCCGGGAAGCACGGCGGTCCGGTCGTCGAGGGGCAGCACCTTGGTCACGAGGCTGTGCGTCATCTGCCGGTGGTCTCCCCCAGGCAGGTCGGTCCGGCCGATCGAGCCGGCGAAGAGCAGGTCACCGGCGAACATCACCTCGGGCACATCGTCGGGGCCGTCGTACGCCGAGCGGAACGTGACCGAGCCTTGGGTGTGACCCGGAGTGTGGTCGACGAGCAGATCGAGGCCCGCCACGTGCAGCCGTTGACCGTCGCGGAGCTCACGCACGTCGTCGGGCTCGGCGAACGAGTAGCCCGATCCGACCAGCAACTGCGCCGACTCGGGCGAGATCCCCGCCATCGGGTCGGTCAGCAGGTGGCGATCACGGGGATGCAGGTACGCTGGCGCGTCGTGCGCACCGGCGAGCGGCACGACGCTGAACACGTGGTCGATGTGGCCATGGGTGAGCAGGATCGACACGGGTTTGAGCCGGTGCTCGCGGACAACGTCCTCGACTCCCCCGGCCGCGTCCATCCCCGGGTCGACGACGACACACTCCTCGCCTGCGGCCGTCGCCACCACATAGCAGTTGGTGCCCCAGGCCCCGGCCGGAAACGCCGCTATCAGCACGCGAGGACCTTTCGTGATCTATCGGTGGTCGGTCCCGCGCAGCCTACCGGCTGCTACCGGGCCAGAGCACAGCATGGTCACGATCTCCGACCGTCTCGTCCTTGCGGCGGTCTGGTCCGGCACCGTGTGCCATGGTGTCGCAGACAGGCTCATCACGGGACAGATCGGCGCCCGATTAGACTATGCAACCGACCTGGCCCGGTGGGCATTCGGAGGGATTGAGACGTGGCACCAAGCAGACGGCGCCAGCGCGAGTTGGCGCGGGCAAAGTGGGAGCGCCAGCACCAGCGTCGCTCCCAGCGAGCCTCGCGACAACGCCGCGCCAGCCTCGTCATCGGATCGGCCGCCGGCGTGGTCGTCGTCGGGCTGATCAGCTGGGCCGTGGTCAACATCGTCCAGGACGAGCAGAGCCAGACCCCCACCGAGCCGATTCCGACGTTCTTGCAGCCGACCCAGACCGGCCCGACGATCGTCCGGGTCAGCCCAGGCACCCCCACCGCCGCGACCGGCAACGCGACCAGCGGCTCCCACGCCACCGCGAGCCGGTCGACCCGCAGCACCCCGACCACCTCAGCGCAGGCGACGCCATGACAGAGCCGCCGGCAGCCGAGGAGTTCGGGCGGGTCGACAGCGATGGCCGGGTCTTCGTCAAGACCGCTGCCGGGGAGCGGCAGGTCGGGCAGTGGCCCGACGGCGACCCGGAGACGGCGCTCGCCTTCTACCGCACCAGATTCGACGGTCTCGCCGTCGAGGTCGAGCTGCTCGAGACGCGTATCAAATCTGGCGCACTAGGCCCAGACGATGCGGCGGCGACCGTCTCGAAGGTGCGCGACACCGTGACGAGCGCCCAGGCCGTCGGCGACCTCGACGCGCTTGCCGGCCGGCTCGACGACCTGGAGCCGCTGATCGACCTGCGCCGCCAGGCTCGCAAGGCCGAGCGCGCGGCCAGGCTGGAAGCGGCGAAGGTGGAGAAGCAGCAGATCGCCGACGAGGCCGAACGGCTGGCGCTCTCCAACGACTGGCGCGGCGGAGCCAACCGTCTCCGCGAGCTGCTTGACGCCTGGAAGGGCCTGCCGCGGATCGACAAGCCCACCGACGACGCGCTATGGCATCGCTTCTCCTCGGGCCGCACCACCTATACCCGTCGGCGCAAGCAGCACTTCGCCGACCTGGCCGACAAGCGCGACGCCGCCCGACTGGTAAAGGAGAAGCTCGTCATCGAGGCAGAGTCGCTGGCCGACTCCACCGAGTGGGGCGAGACGGCCCGGGCCTACCGCGACCTGATGGGACGGTGGAAGGCAGCAGGCCCGGCGCCCAAGGACACCGACGACGCGTTGTGGAAGCGCTTCCGCGCTGCGCAAGACGCGTTCTTCGGCCACCGCGACACGGTCAACGCCGAGCTCGACGCGCAGTACGCCGCCAACGCCGAGGTCAAGAAGGCGATCCTGGCGGAGGCCGAGAAGCTGCTGCCGGTGACTGACTCCCGCGCCGCGCGTGACACCTTCCGCGGCCTTGCCGAGCGCTGGGACGCGGCCGGCAAGGTGCCGCGCGGTGACCTGAGGGAGCTCGAGGCGCAGTTCAAGCACGTCGAGCAGGCGGTGCGGGGGGCCGAGGATGACCGTTGGCGCCGGAGCAACCCCGAGGCCTACTCCCGGGCGTCCGACACGGTGCAGCAGCTCGAAGGGTTGATCGCCTCACTCGAGGCCGACCTGGCCACGGCCGAGGCAGCCGGTGACCAGCGCAAGGCCGATGACGCACGCGCCGCCATCGACGCCCGCCAGTCCTGGCTCGACCAGGCGCGTAAGGCGTTGGACGAGTTCAGCACCCGGTGAGCGGCGTCACTGCGTGACCCGGTAGGCGTCGAAGACTCCCTCCACGGTGCGGACCGCCTTGAGCACGTGGCCGAGGTGAGCCGGGTCGCCCATCTCGAACGTGAAGCGGCTCTTCGCGATCCGGTCCCGGGTGGTGACGACCGAGGCCGACAAGATGTTGACGTGCAGGTCGGACAGCACCCGGGTGATGTCGGCGAGCAGGCGGGCCCGATCGAGCCCCTCGACCTGGATCGCGACGAGGAACATCGACTGTGCGGTCGGCGCCCACTCGACCTCGACGATCCGGCCAGGTTGGGTCGACAGGCTTTTGACGTTGGTGCAGTCGGCACGGTGCACGGACACGCCCGACCCTTGCGTCACGAACCCGATGATGTCGTCGCCCGGCACCGGCGTGCAGCAACGCGCCAGCTTGACCATCACATCGGAGGTGCCCTTGACCATGACGCCGGCGTCTCCGCGCGGCGACCGCTTGCGACGTTCGCGCTCACTGGTGATCTTGACGGTCTCGGCGGCCTCGTCGGCGGCTGCCTGGTCGCCACCGAACAGCTCGAGGATGCGGCGTACGACCGCCTGCGCGGGCGTGTTGCCCTCGCCGATCGCGGCATACAGCGCGGTCACGTCGGCCAGGCGCAGGTCGCTGGCCACGGCGGTCAGGGTGTCGTGGGTGAGCATCCGCTGAAGCGGGAGCCCCTCCCGGCGCATCTGTCTGGCCAGTGACTCCTTGCCCTGCTCGATCGCGCCCTCGCGACGCTCCTTGGTGAAGAACTGCTTGATCTTGTTGCGTGCGCGCGGGCTCTTCACGAACGTCAGCCAGTCGCGACTCGGCCCGGCGTTCTGCCCCTTCGACGTGAAGATCTCGACGACGTCACCGTTGTCGAGCTGCGACTCCAGCGGCACCAGCCGACCGTTGACCCGAGCGCCGATGCACCGGTGGCCGACCTCGGTGTGGATCGCGTAGGCGAAGTCGACCGGCGAGGAGTCCGTCGGCAACGCGATCACCTCGCCGCGGGGGGTGAAGACGTAGACCTCTGCCGCATTGATCTCGAACCGAAGCGAGTCGAGGAACTCCGAGGGGTCCTGCGTCTCGCGCTGCCAGTCCATGAGCTGGCGGACCCACGCCATGTCGCCGGACTCGCCGCTCGCCAGCGTGCGGTCGGTGTCGACGCCGTTGCGGCCGTCCTCCTTGTACTTCCAGTGCGCGGCAACGCCGTACTCCGCCCGGCGGTGCATGCTGTAGGTGCGGATCTGTAGCTCGACCGGCTTCCCACCGGGCCCGATCACGCTCGTGTGCAGGGACTGGTACATGTTGAACTTCGGCATCGCCACGAAGTCCTTGAACCGGCCCGGCACCGGGTTCCATCGCGCGTGCAGCACTCCCAGCACGGCGTAGCAGTCGCGCAGCGACTCGGTGAGCACCCGGATCCCGACCAGGTCGTAGATGTCGGTGAACTCACGGCCGCGAACGATCATCTTCTGATAGATCGAGTAGTAGTGCTTCGGCCGCCCGGTCACGGTCGCCTTGATCTTGGCGCCGCGCAGGTCGCGCTGCACCTGGTCGATCACCGTGGCCAGGAACTCGTCACGTGCGGGTGCACGCTCTGCGACCAGTCGCACGATCTCGTCGTAGACCTTGGGATGCAAGGTGGCGAACGCGAGGTACTCAAGCTCCCACTTGACGGTGTTCATGCCCAAGCGGTGGGCCAGCGGGGCGTAGATCTCGAGGGTCTCGTCGGCGATCCTGGCCTGCTTCTCCTGCTTCAGGAAGCGCAGCGTGCGCATGTTGTGCAGCCGATCCGCGAGCTTGATGACCAGGACCCTGATGTCCTTGCTCATGGCCACGACCATCTTGCGGATGGTCTCGGCCTGCGCCGAGTCGCCGTACTTGACCTTGTCGAGCTTGGTGACCCCGTCGACGAGCTGGGCGATCTCCTCCCCGAAGTCGCTCGTCAGCTGCTCGAGTGTGTAGGGCGTGTCCTCGACCGTGTCGTGCAGCAACGCCGCACACAACGTCGGCGGGGTCATGCCGAGCTCGGCCAGAATCGAGGTCACCGCGAGCGGATGGGTGATGTAGTGGTCGCCGCTCTTACGGGTCTGCTCACGGTGGTAACGCTCGGCAGTGGTGTAGGCCTTCTCGATGATCGCGAGGTCGGCCTTGGGGTGGGTGTTGCGGACGACGCGGAACAGCGGCTCGATCACCGGATCGAACGACGACTGGCGACCGATGCGGGCCAGCCGGGTGCGCATCCTGGCCG
>JBOHDU010000397.1:0-4304 GCA_050700615.1 Nocardioidaceae bacterium | reverse complement strand
CTCCCTGGCGAGGAAGAACACCTCGCGTGCGCGCTTCTGCCCGATCTGCCTGGCGAGATAGGCGCTGCCGTAACCGGCGTCGAAGGAGCCGACGTCGGCATCCGTCTGCTTGAATCTCGCGTGCTCTGCACTTGCGATCGTCAAATCGCAGACCACGTGCAGGGAGTGTCCGCCGCCGGCCGCCCAGCCCGGCACCACCGCGATCACCACCTTGGGCATGAAGCGAATCAGCCGCTGACACTCCAGGATGTGCAACCGGCCGTAGCCGAGCGGCGGGTTAGGTCGCGCTTCCGTGGTGACGTCGTCGTCGTACTCGTACCCACTCCTGCCGCGGATGCGCTGGTCACCACCGGAGCAGAAGGCCCAGCCGCCGTCCTTGGGTGAGGGCCCGTTCCCCGTGAGTAGCACGCACCCGACGTCGGCGGACGAGCGGGCGTCCTCGAGACAGCGGAACAACTCATCGACGGTGCGCGGCCGGAACGCATTGCGCACCTCGGGCCGGTTGAAGGCGATGCGGACGGTGCCCTGGTGCACGGCTCGGTGATAGGTCACGTCGGTGAGCCCCCCGAACCCGTCAACCGTACGCCAGGCGCCTGGGTCGAAGATCTCGGAGACGACAGGGGCGCCCGACGCGGTCATTCCGCGACCTTATCGCCCGCCGTCCAGCCGAGCACGGCAACGTCACGCGTCAGGTTGCCGATCTTGAACCATCCTCGGGACCGATACAGGTGCGCGGCAGGAGAGTCGGTGTCATCGGTGCCCAGCAACGCGCGCTCGGTCGGCAGATCGGCCATCAGCACGTCGTGAAGGCGACCCCCGATGCCCTGCCGGCGGTACGGCGAGAGCACCGCCAGCTCGACGAACTCGAAGTGGCCACCTACCCAGTCGTCGGTCACGTCCTTGGGCAGAGTCTCGACCACCCGATCCGGCCACCATTGCCCACGCTGCCCCACATAGCCGTAGGCGAAGCCGATCATCGCGTCTGCCTTGAGCGCGGCCACAAATCGGAAGGCGTCGCGGGCTCGGTGCTTCTCCAGGGTCTGTCCGACCCAGTCCGCTTCGTCGGACACGTCGCCGAACACGGCGTCGTAGACGGCGTAGATCCGGTGTGCTTCCTTCATCGTGCGGTCCGGGCTCCAGCTCTCCAGCACGATGTCGGGAGACGGGGTCATGCCACCGCCTCGATCGTCGCGGCCACTGCGGCCAGGTGGTTGAGCCGGGCGAGCTCGGAGTCGAGGATCTCGGGGCCCCCACGACGACCGAAGAGCACAGCCTGCATCGAGTCCCCGAACGGCGCCACTGCCACCACGGCCGAACCCCAGTCGCTCCAACCGGCCGGGATCTCGGGCCGGAACGCGTGTTTGACCGGGAACCAGGTGCGGCACTCCGGCGGCAGGTCCGGTGCTCCGCCAGTCGCCTGGACGACCTCGAGCTGGTCCGCCGTGAGCCTGGCCATCATCGCCCAGTCGCTCCGGAATGTCAGCGGCAACACGTCGACCAGCCGCTCTACGACCTTGGCCGGATCAGCGGTAATCACCTCGATCGCCTCCAGGTCGAGGTGCAGGTTTCCGGCGGCCGCGTAGCGGGAGACCCACTCGACATGTGCCCCGTCGAGCCGCTGCACCGCGGACACCACCATGTCGGGCATGACTCCGGGCTCGAAGTCGACGAAGACGTCGTCGACGACGCTGCCGTCAGGCCGCTGCTCGACGACCTCGATGGCGGTGATGTTGGCGCCGGCAAGGCCGAGCGCGGTGGCGACAGCGCCAAGCGAGCCCGGCACGTCAGGCAGCGATACCCGGAGCAGGTGGCTCATCACTGGGGCGCCTCGAGCCCGTCACGACGACGGGTCGGTGAGCCGACGATGGCACGATCGAGCTCGCGCCTGGTGGGGGGATCCGCCGACGGCCTGGTGCACGTGAGAGCAGCGACGGTCACCGCCCGCTCCAGGGCCACCTGCAGATCCTCCGTCGGGAGAGTGCGCAGTCCGCCCGGCGTCGCCGCCCCGATGTCGGCCAGGCCAGAGAGCAGGCCGGACATGAACGCGTCTCCGGCTCCGATCGTGTCGATGACGGAGACTTGCGGTGCGGGTACGTCGAGAATCCTGCCATCCGGCCGCAGGGCCCGGCAACCGTTGGCCCCCTGCGTCATGACCATCAGCTCGGGCCCCAGACCCAGCCACCGACGGGCCACGTCATGCGGGGAGTCCCCGGGGTAGAGCAGCGTCAGGTCTTCATCGCTGATCTTCACCAGCTGGCTGGCTGCCACAAAGGACTCCACCAACGCCGCCGGATTCGGATGGGACAGCTGGATCGGCCGGATGTTCGGGTCGAAGGTCAGCAGTCGGTCGCCCTCGAGGTCGAGCCGCCGCCACCAGGCGAGCAGCTGCTCGGCGCCGGGTGGGATCGCACAGGCAAGCGAGCCGGTGTGAACCACCCGAGCGTCCTTCGGAAGGCGCTCCAGCTCCGCGGCATTCCAACCCCAATCGCCGGTTCCTTCGAGGTAGAAGTCGTAGCCGGCCACCCCGTGTTCGTCGACGGAGGCGAACGCGAGCGTCGGGTTCTCCGGCGTCGTGACGCAGGCCGACAAGTCCAGCTCGTTGCTCGCCGCATACGCCCGCACCAAGCGGCCGAGAGGGGTGTCCGACAGGCGCGCCATCATCGTCGTGGGGTGGCCCAGCCGCTGCAGCCCGACGGCAATGTTGAGTGGTCCACCACCCGGCCTGGCCTCGTAGCTCGCCCCGAAGCCCGGCTGCACCAAGTCGATCAGTGCCTCACCGATGACCGCGAACACGTGGCTCCTCTCGGGCCGCTCCCCCTGCGGGTGGTCGATGACTCCATCGCCCCGCAGGCTGGTTGACCCCGACCACTAGTGGTCAGGTTAGTCGCGCGATGAGCAGAGCGGGCCAGGACGCACACGAGCGACTAGGTTTCTCTTTATGCGGGACATCGCCTACCCACCGGTCATCCTCACCGCGAAGGCGGGGTTCAAGGCGCTCGGGCTGAAGTTCCTCATGACCGGCACGGAGCACATCCCCAGGCTCGGCGGTGCGGTGCTGTCTTTCAACCACATCAGCTACGTCGACTTCCTCTTCGGGGGGTTCGCCGCGCAACCGTCGGGGCGGCTGGTTCGCTTCATGGCCAAGCGCGAGCTCTTCGACCACAAGATATCGGGCCCCCTGATGCGCTCGCTGCACCACATCTGCGTCGATCGCAACGAAGGGTCCGCCTCGTACCGCACGGCCTTGGAGTACCTGCGCGCCGGGGAGGTGGTCGGCATCTTTCCCGAGGCCACGATCAGCCGCAGCTTCGTGCTCAAGGACTTCAAGAACGGCGCGGCGCGGCTGGCATCTGCCACCGGGGTGCCGCTGATCCCAATCACCCTGTGGGGCACCCAGCGCATCCTGACCAAGGACCACGCGCGGGACCTCTCACGGGGCAAGACGATCGCGATCACGATAGGGCCTCCGGTCGAGACCACACGCGGCCAGGCCGACGCCGACACCGAGCGAGTGCGAGTCGCGATGAGCGAGCTTCTCGACCAGACGATCCGGTCCTATCCCACCGACGGGGTGGGCCAATGGTGGCTTCCGGCTGCGTACGGCGGGACAGCGCCGACGCCTGAGCGCGCGCTCGAACTCGACGCGGAGGAAGCTCGAAGGCGCGCGGCCCGTCGTCGGACCGAGGGCTCTGGACGCTAGTGACCCCGAGTGGTCGTGACCACGAGTAGTCAGCCGTCGGACTGGTCGGCAGACCAGGCAGGCACCCTTCGCGGCGCAGCGGAGCGGGAAACCGCCGGATGAAGACCGGCGAGGACGAACGCACACAGCGTGACCAGCATGCCCGCCAGCACGTCGAGCACGTAGTGGTTGGCGGTCGCCAACACCACGACCGTCGTGGTCGCGGCGTAGACGAAGACGACCCAGCGCCAAGGGAACTTCCGCAGCAACAGGAACAGCGTCATGGATACCCACAAGGCCCACGCGACATGCAGCGACGGCATCGCGCCATAGAGGTCGGCGTGAACCGGACCGACGTCGTTGTTGTAGAACCCGGCCAGCACAGACGAGTCGACGAATCCGTAGCCGGGAAGCAGGCGCGGCGGCATGACCGGCAGCACGAAGAAGATCACCAGCGCGATCACGTTGCACAACACCAGCGCCGAGCGAGCCCGCCGGTAGAGGCGGGGCGCGATGACGTAGGTCAGGGCGAGCACTGTCAGGGTGACCGCGAGGTGGGTCATCTGGTAGTACCAGGCCGCCGCGTTGGACAGCGTTGGGTGCGCCGTCAGCCACTGGTTGAGGC
>JBOHDU010000396.1:0-2072 GCA_050700615.1 Nocardioidaceae bacterium | reverse complement strand
AGGCATGGCAGGCCCTGCATGCGAACTTCGGCATCCGCTTGAACATCGTGACCAACGGCAATGTGACGGTGCCAGGCGCGCCGCACCACCAGCTGACCTATGCGAAGGCGGAGGGCTCGCGGTGACTCCCGGAGTAGAGCGGTGCCACCGCTGGTTCGACCCCACGCGGGCGGTCGGTCGATGATCGCGGCGGTCGGGCTCATCGTCGGGGTCGTTCTCGGCCTCTTCTTCGAGCCGTCGGTGCCAGCCGGTATGCAGCCCTACCTCCCCATCGCCGTCGTGGCCGCCCTCGACGCCGTCTTCGGAGGGCTGCGTGCCTTCCTCGACGGGATCTTCGACGACAAGGTGTTCGTGGTGTCGTTCGTCTCGAACGTCCTGATCGCCGCACTCATCGTTTACCTGGGCGACCAGCTCGGTGTCGGCGGCCAGTTGTCCACGGCCGTGATCGTCGTCCTGGGAATCCGCATCTTCTCCAACGTCGCAGCGATCAGGCGGCATCTGTTCCATGCCTGAGCCCGTCCACGACGCCACCCCGGAACCCACGGAGCCAGAAGCCGGACCGGCCCCCGGGGAGAAGGTCGAGAGCGGCCGGGCTCGGCTGCTGCGGGCACTCGGCCACAAGCCGGGGCGAGGCCAGCTCCTGATCGCCGTGCTACTCGCGGCGTTGGGTTTCGCCGCAGCTGTCCAGATCCATCTGACCCACACCTCGAACGACTTCGGAGGGCAGCGCCGCCAGAACCTCGTCGAGCTCCTGGACTCGCTGTCGGGAGCCAGCGACCGGGCGCAGTCGCAGATCGCCCAGCTGCAGCAGACCAAGCTCGCGTTGCAGTCCAGCTCTCACCGCCAGTCGGCAGCCATCGCCGACACGGAGCGAAAGCTGGGCGTGCTGGGCGTGCTCGCCGGCACCGTCGGGGCGACCGGACCCGGCGTCGTCATCACGATCGACGACCCTCAGGCAGCCGTGACCGCGGCGAGCATGCTCGACGGCGTGGAGGAGCTGCGCGACGCCGGTGCGGAGGCGATCGAGATCAACGACCGGGTGCGGGTTGTGGCCTCGACATCGTTCACGGAGACAAGCGACGTCGTGTCGGTCGACGGCATCCCGGTGCACCCGCCGTACGTCATCGATGCGATCGGCTCACCGCATACCCTGAGCCAAGCAGTCGTCTTCCCCGGTGGGCTCTCCGACCAGGTCGAGTCGCTCGGGGGGACCGTCGACGTGCAGGAGCTCGACAAGGTAGTCGTGGCCTCGTTGCACAAGGTGAAGCCGCCTCAGTACTCTCAGCCGATCAGTCACTAGACCAACCGAGGAGCCCGCGTGTATCCCGATGACCTGAAGTACACCCCAGAGCATGAGTGGGTCCGCAGCACCGGCGAGGGCAGCACCGAGGTTCGCGTCGGCATCACAGACTACGCGCAGGACGCCTTGGGGGACATCGTCTACGCCCAGCTGCCCGACGTGGGTGCCGAGGTCGAGTCCGGCTCGGCCATGGGAGAGCTCGAGTCGACCAAGAGCGTCAGTGACCTGTTTGCACCGATCTCCGGCACGATCAAGGCTCGCAACGAGGCGCTCGAGTCGACTCCCGAGCTGTGCAACACCGATCCTTACGGCGAGGGCTGGATCGTCGACATCGAGCTCTCGGACCCCTCCCAGCTCGACGGCCTGCTGAGTTCCGCTGACTATGCAGCCACGGTAACCTCTGAGTAACGTCGCACAGCGGTTGCGGCGAGTAGGTCAGCCTTACCTGAACGTCACGTTGACAGTTCTATCCACGGCGCGTGCGCGCCACCAGGAGGAGCAGATGCCGTTCTGCACCGAGTGCGGACACCGGAACCCGGAAGGGGCCAGGTTCTGTTCGCAGTGCGGACACCGGCTGGTCGTCCCGGACCGGCCGGCCGAGTCGACCTCGACTCTCAACTTTGGTGGCCCGGACCGCTCAGACACCGACAGTGACGGAGCGCTGAGCCCGGCCGACGAGGCCGCGCTCGACGCCCTTCCCGCAGGCAGTGCGCTGCTGGTGGTGCTGCGCGGGCCCAGCGCAGGCAGCCGCTTCCTCCTCGACACCGAGGAG
>JBOHDU010000395.1:0-6864 GCA_050700615.1 Nocardioidaceae bacterium | reverse complement strand
GCTCAAGGACAAGCAGATTTACACCCTCGACCTCGGGGCGCTGGTTGCCGGCTCGCGCTACCGCGGTGACTTCGAGGAGCGCCTGAAGAAGGTGCTCAAGGAGATCCGCACGCGCGGTGACATCGTGCTGTTCATCGACGAGATCCACACGCTCGTGGGCGCCGGGGCCGCCGAAGGCGCCATCGACGCGGCCAGCATCCTCAAGCCGATGTTGGCCCGGGGGGAGCTCCAGACGATCGGCGCGACGACCCTCGACGAGTACCGCAAATCCCTCGAGACGGACGCCGCTCTCGAGCGGCGCTTCCAGCCCATCCAGGTCGCCGAGCCGTCGATCGCCCACACGATTGAGATGCTCAAGGGACTGCGTGACCGCTACGAAGCCCACCACCGGGTGACGATCACCGACGAGGCGCTCGTGTCTGCCGCCACCTTGGCCGACCGCTACATCTCCGACCGGTTCCTGCCCGACAAGGCCATCGACCTTATTGACGAGGCGGGCTCCCGGTTGCGGATCCGGCGGATGACGGCGCCGCCCGACCTGCGCGAGTTCGACGAGAAGATCGCCGAGGTACGTCGGAAGAAGGAGAGCGCGATCGACGCGCAGGACTTCGAGCTGGCCGCCTCCCTTCGCGATGAGGAGAAGAAGCTCATCCTCGCCAAGACGGAGCGCGAGAAGCAGTGGAAGGCAGGCGACATGGACGTTGTCGCCGAGGTCGACGAGGAGCTGATAGCCGAGGTTCTCGCGACTGCCACCGGGATTCCCATCGTCAAACTCAGTGAGGCGGAGTCGACCCGCTTGCTGAAGATGGAGGATGAACTGCACAAGCGCGTCATAGGCCAAGACGAGGCGATCAAGGCGCTGTCGCGCGCGATCCGCCGTACCCGTGCGGGCCTGAAGGACCCCAAGCGGCCGGGCGGCTCGTTCATCTTCGCCGGCCCCTCAGGCGTCGGAAAGACGTGGCTGTCCAAGACACTGGCTGAGTTCCTGTTCGGTGACGCGGACGCGTTGATCCAGCTCGACATGAGCGAGTTCTCCGAGAAACACACGATCTCGCGGCTGTTCGGGTCCCCTCCGGGTTACGTCGGCTACGAAGAGGGCGGTCAGCTGACCGAGAAGGTGCGCCGCAAGCCCTTCTCCGTCGTCCTTTTCGACGAGGTCGAGAAGGCGCACCCCGACATCTTCAACTCGCTGCTGCAGATCCTCGAAGAGGGCCGGCTCACCGACTCGCAGGGCCGGGTCATCGACTTCAAGAACACGGTCATCATCATGACCACGAACCTGGGCACGCGTGACATCGCCAAGGGCGTCAACCTCGGGTTCAGCCAGAGCACCAACCTGGCCGGTTCCTACGACAAGATGAAGGCGAAGGTCACCGAGGAGCTCAAGCAGCACTTCCGCCCGGAGTTCCTCAACCGGGTCGACGAGATCATCGTGTTCCCGCCGCTGACACAGGACGAGATCATCGCGATGGTCGACTTGATGATCGACGATGTCGAGCTGCGGATGAAGGACCGCGACATGGCGCTCGAGCTGACCCAGGCAGCCAAGGAGCTGCTCGCCAGGCGTGGCTTCGACCCAGTCCTCGGTGCTCGTCCGCTGCGCCGCACGGTGCAGCGCGACCTCGAGGACGTGTTGGCGGAGAAGATGCTCTACGGCGAGGTCGGTCCCGGTCAGATCGTCCTCGTCGGCGTCGAGGGTGAGGGTGCTGAGGCGCGGTTCACCTTCAGCGGCACGCCCAAGTCCGAGCTGCCCGACGCACCTCCGGTCGAAGAAGCGGTGCCTCCGGCCGAGCACTGACCGGCCGACGCCGGCCCGATGCCTCACGGCAGTGCGAGCCTGCCCTCATCCGCCCAGACGACGAGTCCGTCGTCGACGAGCGAGGTGAGGGCGCGCTCCCGCTGGCGGGTGTTGCTCCACACCGACTCGACGGCGGCGACGGCGACCGGCCGGTCGGACCCGCGAAGGACGGCAAGGATCGTGCCCCGGCACTGCCGATCGGTGCCGGCGTACGCCTGGCTGCGCGGACGTCGACCAGACTGGGGCGGCCAGCCCGCCGCACGCCAGCGGCAGGCATGCCCAGCTGGGCACCGCTCGCACGCCGGTGTTGTCGCGGTGCACACCAGCGCGCCTAGCTCCATCAGGCCGACACTCCAGGTCGCGGCTTCAGCTGGGTCGTGCGGAAGCAGCTCCCGTGCTGCGTCGCGTTCACGATTGGTCACCGACGGCGAAGGATGCTGCACCCCGAACCTGACGCGGGCGAGCACCCGGCGTACGTTCGTGTCGAGGACGACCTGGCGCTGGCGGTAGGCGAAGGCGCACACGGCCGCCGCTGTGTATTCGCCGACGCCTGGGAGCGCACGTAGGTCGTCGAACGCGCCCGGAACGTTGCCCTGGTGACGCTGCTCGATCATGACCGCGGCCGCGTGCAGGCGCAGCGCCCGTCTGGGGTAGCCCAGCCTTCCCCACATCCGGATCGCCTCGCCGGCACCATCCGCAGCGAGTGCCGCCGGAGTCGGCCATCGAGCCATCCACTGCTCGTAGACCGGAAGCACTCGGGAGACGGGAGTCTGCTGCAGCATCACCTCGCTGACCAGCACCTGCCAGCCGTCGACTCCGCCCGCCCGCCACGGAAGCCACCGTCGATGCGCTTCATACCAGGCAAGGACCGCGGCGTGCAGCTGCTCCGTCTCAACCTCCATATCCCTGGCCTCCCGTGACCCCTCGACACCGCCCCGACGGTGCCGAGTTTGGTGAAGCCGTCAGGTTAGCGTGGACGCATGAGCTCGATGATGCGGCCGCAGGGCCCGCTGTCCCCTCGTGTCTACTGGACACGACGGCTCCTCGTGGTCGCTGTCGTGCTCCTGGTGGTCGTGCTCGTGTGGTGGCTGGTCGGCGGCAGCGGCGCTGGCTCTGCCGCGAACGAGCCGAGGGCGAGCCGAGGCGCCACCTCCCCATCATCGACCGGACCGACTCAACCCGTGGCTACGCACCAGGCACATCGTCGGCTCCAGCCGAGCTCGACTCACCGGCAGGCCCACCGGAGCAACAAAAAGGCCGTCGCGAAGAACCGCGGCGCCGGCCTCCACCAGAGCAGCGTTACGACCACTCGCGTCCCTCCCGTGCTGCCCCAGCCCACCGGCAGCTGCCAGCCTGACCAGGTCGCGATGGCGATCCACGTGTCGGACTCGGTCGTCGGCCGGCCCAACACCGTCACGGTGGACCTGACCACGACTGGCATCCCCGCCTGCACGCTGGCCGTCACCCCGAGCTCCTTCACGACTCAGGTGACCTCGGGCTCCTCCGTGGTCTGGAGCTCGGCCGATTGCCCCAACACATTGCCCGCGAAGCAGATTGTGGTGCGCCCGTCGCCGGTCGCTTCCTACCAGTTCACCTGGGACGGCCAGGGCTCGACCAGCAGGTGCCAGAAGGTCCGCGGGACGCTCAACCCGGGCACCTACTGGGTGCAGGCCGCGCTCGTCGGTGGGCAAGCGTCCAAGGCACGGTTCGCAGTCAAGGCTGGCTGAGGCACGGCTTGCGAGGGTGACTCACGTCGGTCACTGGTGGGGCGCGCCGGCTCATCGACGAGATGCGGCTCGGAGACCGTTAGACGTAGCGCTCGAGGATGCTGCTCTCGGCGAGCCTGGACAGCCCCTCGCGAACCGAACGGGCACGGCTGTCGCCCACGCCGTCGACGGCTTGGAGGTCGTCGATGCTCGCCGCCAGCAGCTTCTGCAGGCTCCCGAAGTGGTCGACCAGCCGGTCGACGACAGCGCCCGGCAGCCGAGGCACCTTGGCCAGCAGCCGGTACCCACGAGGGCTGACCGCGGCATCGAGGTGCTCGGGGCCGCCCAGGCCGAGCGCACGAGCCACCGACGACATGTCGAGCAGCTCGGTGGCCGACAGCGCGGTCACCTCCTCCAGCACCGCGCTGGCGCTGCGCTCGCGACGGCCACCCGGTAGATAGTCGCGGATCACCAGCTCACGCTCGTGGTGAACACCCGCGACAAGCTCGTTCAACTGCAGCGACAGCAGTCGACCGTCGGTCCCGAGCTCGAGCACGTAGTCCTCGATCTCACTCGCGATCCGCAGTACCATCTCGAGCCGCTGAGCCACCGATGCGCTGTCGCGCACAGTCACGAGATCCTCGATCTCGAGCGCCGAGAGGGTGCCCGACACCTCGTCGAGCCGCATCTTGTAGCGCTCCAAGGTGGCCAGGGCCTGGTTGGCACGCGACAAGATGGCGCCGGTGTCCTCGAGCACGTAGCGGGTCTCTCCGACGTACAAGCCGATGATGCGCATCGACTGCGACACCGAGATCACGGGAACATCGGTCTGCCGCGCCACCCGCTCGGCGGTGCGGTGGCGGGTGCCCGACTCCTGGGTCGGGATCGAGGCGTCCGGCATCAGGTGGACGGCGGCTCGCAGGATCCGGCTGGCCGCGCGGTCGCAGATGATCGCACCGTCCATCTTGGCGAGCTCGCGCAGGCGGGTGCCGCTGAACTCCACGTCGAGGTGGAACCCGCCGGTGCACAGCGACTCGACGGTCTTGTCGTTGCCGAGCACGACGAGGGCGCCCGTGCGGCCGCGGAGCACCCTCTCGAGGCCTTCTCGCAACTCGGTGCCGGGCGCCACCGCGGCGAGGGTCGCGCGCATCCGCGCATCCTCAGATGATCCTTCACCGGCGGCCAATGACTGTCCTTCGATCGACGTTGCCTCAGTCTAGGGCGTTCCCGAGACCCCGGCCGTCGTGAGCGCCCGCGGGGCGGCGCGCAGCAGGCTAAGGCTTGCCTGACACCTGCCTTGCCGTGCACCCCGGCGTAGCGAGCGTCGTAGCGGCGGTCAGCCGCCCGGCAGCACGTGCAGGTCGGGCGCGGAGCCGTCGAAGCGGTGCGTGACGACATCGAGCACGCGCAGCGCGCGCCAAACGTCGGGACACTCGACCACGGTAAGGCCGCTGATCTGCGGCGACGCGGCCTCGGCTACACCTGACGCGGCGGGGACGACCGCGTGGGTGAACCCCAGCCTTGCCGCCTCGGCCAGCCGTTGCCTCAGGCTCGGGACGGGCCGCAGCTCACCGGCAAGCCCAACCTCACCGATCGCGACCATGCGGTGGGCGACGGGGACTCCGAGCGCGGCGCTGGCCACGGAGACGGCGACTGCCAGGTCGGCCGCCGGCTGCCGCAACGACGCGCCGCCGATGCTGGCGGCGTAGACGTCGCACTGGCCAAGCCGAAGCCCGACCCGCCTTTGCAGGACGGCAAGCAGCATGGCAAGCCGGGCGGAGTCGAGACCGCTCACCGCCCGGCGTGGGGTCGGGAGCGCACTCGTGTCGACCAGGCACTGCACCTCGGCCAGCATCGGCCGACGGCCCTCGAGAGTCACCGTCACGCAGGTGCCGCTCATCGGCGTGCCGTGTTGGGAGGTGCGCTGGTTGGAGATGAAGAGGCCGGTCGGATCGGCGACTTCGACGATGCCGTCGTCGCTGAGGTCGAAGCAGCCGATCTCGTTGACCGGCCCGAAGCGGTTCTTGACCGCGCGCAGCAGGCGCAGCCGGGAGTTGTGATCTCCTTCGAACTGAAGGACGACGTCGACGACGTGCTCCAGCACCCGAGGGCCAGCGATCGCGCCGTCCTTCGTGACATGGCCGACAAGCACAGTCGGCAGGTGCCGGCGCTTCGCCTCACGCACGAGTGCCGCCGTCACCGCCCGCACCTGGGTAACGCCGCCGGGCGTGCCGTCGACGTCGCTGGCTCCCAGGGTCTGGATGGAGTCGATGACCAGCAGGTCGGGGTTGACCGCGTCGATGTGGCTGAGCACCGCGGACAGCTCTACCTCCGCTGCCAGGTAGAGCCGCTCTTCGAGGGCGCCGGTGCGCTCGGCTCTCAGCCTCACCTGCGCGGCCGACTCCTCCCCCGAGACGTAGAGCGTGGTCGCGCCGCCTCGAGCGGCTTGGGCGGCCACCTCGAGAAGCAATGTCGACTTACCCACCCCCGGCTCACCCGCGAGCAGCAGCACCGCCCCCGGGACGATGCCACCTCCTAGCACCCGGTCCAGCTCGCCCACATGGGTCGGGCGGCTAACGGCCGCCTCGGCGCGCACCTCGCAGATCGGGAGGGCGGCCGACGTGACTGGGCCGGCCGTCACCCGCGATGAGGCCGCCGCGCCGAGCTCCTCGATGGCGCCCCAGGTCTGGCACTCACCGCACCTCCCCACCCACTTCATCGTGGACCAGCCGCACTCGGCACACCGGAACGAGGCAGCGGGCTTGGGCGATGCGGTCTTGGCCATGACCTCGACGCTAGGCCACGCGACCGACAGCCACGGCCCACAGGGCCGGACGTCAGATGCAGATGACGCCGTCTGGGGTGGTGAAGCTGACGGTGAGGATGCCGGGGGTGCCGTGAGGTGCCGCCCACACCACCTCGAACTCACCGATGCGATGGTTGCGAGGGGTGTCGAGCCATTCAGCGATTCTGCCTGGGTCCCCGGCGATCTCGACCCTGGACAGGGTCACGTGACCAGTGGCGCCCTGCGACGGATGGAGCGCCGACGGACCCTCCCACTGGACGAAGAATGGCAGCTGAGGGTCGGCCTGGAGTCCCTTGACACCGATCTGCTTCCAGCGAAGCTCGACCCCATCAGGGCGGTGCCGGTTGCCTTGCACCGCATGTCGACCAAGCCTGGCCTCGATCGGGGTGATGTCATCGACCGCGACGACCCACCCGAGCCACCCGCCGCCGGCTTGCGAGCGCGCGCGCACCGCCTGCCCGAACGGCGCCTTGTCGGATGCGGGGTGGTCGAGGACCTCGACGACCTCCAGGTAGTGCCCGCCGGTCAGCGGCATGATCATGTTGGTGGTGCCG
>JBOHDU010000394.1:0-2241 GCA_050700615.1 Nocardioidaceae bacterium | reverse complement strand
CCGTGACAGTCTCGCGCAGTTTTGCCACCCACTTTGCGGGCTCGACGTACAGGACCCGGGTGTCATTGATCGAGGTCAGCGCATAAATGGCCGGGTAGTCGCGGACGGCGACATTCTCGTACGGCGTGTAGGACTTCATGTAGGCGTAGACGTCGGCGTCGTGCAACGGATCGCCCCACTCGTCCCATTCGATGACGGTGAGAGGAAGGGACGGGTCGAGGATCGAGGTGAGCGCGTCGACGAACGGCACCTGGGCCACGATGCCGGCGAACAGGTCCGGGGCCTGGTTGGCGACCGCGCCCATCAGCAGCCCACCCGCGCTCCCGCCGAGCGCAACCTGCCGGTCCGGGCTGGTCCAGCCGGTGTCGACCAGGTGGCGGGCACAGTCCACGAAGTCGTTGAACGTGTTCTTCTTCTCAAGTTTCCTGCCGTGTTCGTACCAGGCACGGCCCATCTCGCCGCCGCCCCGCACGTGGGCGACCGCCCACACCATGCCACGGTCGAGATGGGATAACACCCCGATCCTCAGGGTCGGGTCCATGCTCGCCTCGTAGGAGCCGTAGCCGTACAGCAGCAGCGGAGCGTTGCTTCGCGGCTCGACGTCCTTGTGGTGGACGAGCGACAGCGGGATACGCGCACCGTCGCGGGCTACGACCCACTCGCGGGTCTGCACGTAGTCACGTGAGTCGTAGCCGCCGAGCACGGGCTGCCGCTTGCGCAGGTGCCGCTCATCGGTGCTCGGGTCGAACTCGTAGACGGTGTGCGGGGTAAGCCAGGACTGGTAGCTCAGCCGGACGAAAGGTTGCCTCCAGTCGGAGAACCCGGTCGCGTAGGCGTCAAACATCGGCTCGTCGAACTCGATGTTGGCGCCGGATCGCAGCGGTCCGTCGGAGAGGGAGAGGACCCGCACCTGCGCAAGACCGCCCTCGCGCAGGTTGACGGCCAAGGTGGTGGCGGACACCGAGATGTCACTCAGCCGCACCGTATCGCTCTCGGGGATCACCGGCTCGAGGTCGTCGAGGCTGTGCAGGTCGATCGGCCCGACTCCCAGCGCGAAGTTCTCGGCCTCCGCGTTGTGCAGCACGAAGAGCCTGTCTGTTCCGGCGATGACGGCGTGGTCGATGTCGTACTCGACGCCCTCGGTTCGAGGAAGCACGACGGCGAAGTCGCCAGTGGGGTTGGCCGCGTCGAGGATTCGCCACTCGGAGGTGACCCTGGAGGCGCTTCCGAGCACCAGAAAGCGGTCGGACGTGGTGCGGCCGACGCTGGTCCAGAACTTCTCGTCGGCCTCGTGGTAGACGACGACGTCGGTGGCGGGGTCACTGCCGAGCTCGTGCCGCCAGACCCGGTCGGGGCGCCATGACGCGTCGACCGTGCTGTAGAACAGGTGCGTACCGGTGCCCGACCAGACGGCGCCGTGCAGCGTGTTCTCGATCTGGTCGGGCAGCAGCTCCCCGGTATCGAGTCGCTTGAACCTGATCGTGAAGCGCTCGTCGCCCACCAGGTCAGCCGAGAAGGCGAGCAGGGTGCCGTCGAGCGTCACCGCGAACGCGCCGAGGGACAAGAAGTCGTGTCCCTCGGCCAGCTCGTTGCAGTCGAGCAGGACCTCCTCGCCGGGAACCGCGGTGCCCGGCTCCAGTCGCGGCGGAGTCCAGTCGTCGGCGTGGGCGATCGAGCTCCGGCACATGATCGGGTACTGCTGGCCCTCGACCGTGCGGCGGTAGTACCAGAAGTCGCCCGTGCGCGCGGGCACGGTGAGGTCGGTCTCCTGGGTTCGCGCCTTGATCTCGTCGAAGATCGCCTCGCGCAGCTCGCGCAGATGCGCGGTCTGCGCCGCGGTGTAGGCGTTCTCCGCCTCGAGATGGGCGAGGGTGTCGGGGTTGTCCTTGTCGCGCATCCACTCGTAGTAGTCGACGAACGTGTCGCCGTGATGTGTGCGCTCGTGCGGCACCTGCTTGGCCACCGGCGGCTCGGACGGGACGGACGGTGCGGGCTGGATGCCGGGTTTGGAGTCGACCACGCCGCGACCTTATCCCGGGACCGACCGGGGTGACCACGGGAATGTGCGGGCGTCGTAACCCGTGCGCCGAGGCGGCTGGAAGGAGAGGGGCCCCGCGGCTCCGGCACAATGGCAGAGGCGGCCGCCATGCGAGCACGTACCGGGCCGGAGCGGAAGGGCGGCGAAATGGCAGCGTCTTACGATCTGAACGCCGACGTCGGTGAGGGCTTCCCCTACGACGA
>JBOHDU010000393.1:0-12005 GCA_050700615.1 Nocardioidaceae bacterium | reverse complement strand
CCTACCGACTGCTCGCCGAGCAGTGCGACTACCCGCTCCACCTGGGTGTGACCGAGGCGGGCCCGGCGTTCCAGGGCACGATCAAGTCGGCCGTCGCCTTCGGGGCGCTGCTCGCCGAGGGCATCGGGGACACCATCCGCGTCTCCCTCTCCGCGCCTCCCGTGGAGGAGGTCAAGGTCGGCAACCAGATCCTCGAGTCACTCGGCCTGCGCCAGCGCGGGCTGGAGATCGTCAGCTGCCCGTCGTGCGGCCGCGCGCAGGTCGACGTCTACACCCTCGCCGACAAGGTCAGCGCCGGGCTCGAGGGGCTCGAGGTCCCGCTGCGGGTTGCGGTGATGGGCTGTGTCGTCAACGGGCCGGGTGAGGCACGTGAGGCCGACCTCGGGGTCGCCTCCGGCAACGGGAAGGGTCAGATCTTCGTCAAGGGGCAGGTCATCAAGACCGTGCCCGAGGCCGAGATCGTCGAAACCTTGATCGAGGAGGCGATGCGGATCGCCGACGAGATGGGGGAGCCCGTCGCCACCGACTCGGGCGGCCCGACGGTCACCGTCTCGTGAGCCAGTCGCGGATCACGACCGCCTGGTTGTGCGCCGTGTCCTTGGCGTCGTAGAGAAGAGTCGTGTCGCCGGAGTCGACGGCGGCGCGCAACGGGGCCAGCGCATCGGGGTTGGTGTCGAGTTCGCGCGTGTAGCGGTCGTGGAACTCTTCCCAGAGCGCGGGGTCGTGTCCGAACCACCTACGCAGCTCCGTGCTCGGGGCGACCTCCTTGAACCAGGCGTCGATGTCGAGGTCTGCCTTCTTCACGCCCCGGGGCCAGAGCCGGTCGACGAGATAGGTCGGCTCGGTCTTGGCCTTGCCGACGACCTCTCGCACCCGCCGCAACGTGATCTCACCCATATCCAAACAGTAGTGGCCACTGAGGCCGTCAGGTCGGGGTTGCCCGGGCCATGTTAGGTTGCTAGCATCCTAGACATGAGCGCGCCTGAGGACGGGAAAGTGGGAAAGGCCCAGTTCAATGTCTACCTGCCGCCGGATCTGGTCCGGCGGGTCAAGCACAAGGCCATCGACGACGACGACAGCCTGTCCGCGCTGGTGGAGCGGGCGCTCAAAGAGTACTTGGACAAGCATGGGGAGCCGCGAGGATGAGTGACACGACAAGGATCGGGGTGAGGCCGGTGCGCTTCACCGACGACGTCAAGCCGATGCAGGCGTTTCTGGAGCTGCTCGGGCTGCGACCGAGGGTCGAGGCCGTGCAGGGCGGCTGGGTCGACATGGTGTGTGGTGCGGGCATGGTTGCCCTGCACTCAGCCGCTTCGTCCGACACGGGTGGTGTCGCCGGACAGACGCGCCTCAGCTTCGAGGCCGACGACGTGTGCGCTCTGGCAGCTCGGCTCGAGGCTGCCGGGATCGCTGACGTTGCCCTCTACGACGAGAGCTACGGTCGGGTGCTGGTCTGCACCGACCCGCTCGGCGACGAGCTGCATATCGACGAGCGCAGCGAGGACCTCTACGGCTACGTCCTGCACCCGATGGCCCCGCCCTCGTCGTTGCGAGTGTCGCCTGTTCGCTTCACCGACCCCCGCGGCCCCTACGGCGGCTTCCTGGAGTCCGTCGGGTTGTCTCGGCACGGCATCCCCGACGACTGGTCTGCGGCGTACGTTGCTGCGGACGGCGACCATGGGCTTGTCGGGTTGCACCGGGTGCCCGACGAGGCGGGTCCCGGCGGAGGCATACCCGGCGTGGTGGCAGGAGTCATGTCCGTGAAGCTGACCTTCGAGTCGTCGGAGTCGGCGGAGGAGCTGGCCACCCGGCTGAGCGCCAGGGGATTCGCGGCGAAGTGCCGGCAAGAGAGCTTCGGCTCGTTCGTCCAGGTGACTGACCCTGATGGTCAGCTGGTCGAGGTGCACGAGGCGGTCCAGCCGTGAATCTCCCTCGGCCGACCGGCCCGGGTAGTAGTGACTGAGCTCGAGGCGCCAAGTCGGGGCCGGCTACGCGACGACCCCGACTTCCGCCGGTACTGGTGGTCACGGGTGCTGTCCACCGGCGGGACGGTCGTCACGCTCATCGCGCTTCCGGTGCTCGTGTACCGGATGACGGGGTCGACGCTGCTCACCGGCGTGGTCTCGGGGCTCGAAGCCGCGCCGTACCTGCTCTTCGGCCTGTTCGCGGGCGTGCTCGCCGACCTGTTCAACCGGCGCCGCGTCATGGTCGTGGCCGACGTGGCAGACGCGCTGCTGATGGCCTCGATCCCGGCTGCGCACCTGATGGGAGTACTGAGCGTGCCGCAGATCCTCGTGGTCGCCTTCGCCGGGCCGGGCATCGCCGTGTTCTTCGACGGTGCCAATTTCGGTGCGCTGCCGATGCTGGTGGGCCGAGACAGGATCGCGTCGGCCAACGCGGTGGTGTTCGGTGCCTCGACGGCGCTGGAGATGTTGTTGCCGTCCCTGGTAGGAGTCGCCCTGGCGGTGCTCCACCCGGCGACGCTGGTGGGCGTTGACGCGTTGAGCTTCGCCGCGTCGGCCTGGTGCGTCTCGTCTATCAGCCGGCCGCTCCACGATCCTGCCCGCGTTCCCGTGCCGTTGACCGGCCAAGCGGTGCGGGTCGAGATGAGGGAAGGGCTCGACTACCTGTTCCGGCATAGCGGCGTCCGCACGATGACCGTGATCGGAACCCTGCAGTGCATCGCCGGCGGCGGGTTCGTGGCGCTCATGGTCGTGTGGGCCGACCGCGTGTTGCACGTGGGCACGTCGGGTTGGCGGTTCGGGCTGGTCTTCACGGCCTGGAGCATGGGCGCTCTCGTGGCCTCGATCGCGTTGCCACGGATGCTGCAACGACGTAGCGCGGCTTGGATCGCGCTGACGGCCCTGCCGATATCGGGTGTGCTCGGGGTGGTCACGACGTTGACGGGCAGCTGGGAGCTGGGGGCGCTCCTCCTCTTCTGCTGGAGCGTCGCCTACACCCTCGTGACCATCAACGCGATCTCCTACCGGCAACAGGTCACGCCCGAGCACCTTCTGGGGCGCGTCAACACTGCCGGACGGATGTTGTCGTGGGGGATCGGCTGGACCCTCGGTGCGTTCCTGGGTGGGGTGCTCGGGAACGCCTTCGGGATCCGGGCGGGCATGCTCGTGCTCACCTCCGCCGGGCTGGTCGCCGTCGTCGTCGCCTGGACCTCGCCCCTGCGCAGCCAGGCTCGAGGCATGGCTGCGCCCGCACTTTCGGCGGACGACTCCCGGTAGGCCCACACCCGGTCCAGACCCCTGTCGGGCGACTGGAGTGGCCGTGCGGATCCCCTATTCCAAGCATTTGCTTGACATCTGGTTGCTCGGTGACACAGGATTCCAAGCATGTCCTTGAAATCGACCCGTCCCAACGCCGAGCCCACCCGGACACCACCTCGGCGGCTGCTCGAGGACCCACTGGCGATTCGGGCACTGGCCCATCCGATCCGACTCGCGCTGCAGTCGATCGTCAGCCGCTCAGGGAGGGTCACGGCAGCCGAGGCGGCCCGCCAGCTGGGTATCAGCCAGGCACTGGCGACGCATCACTTGCGACAGCTCGCCAAGTACGGCTTCGTGGAGCAGGTTGCCGGAGACGACCGCCGGGCGCGTCCGTGGCAGTCGGTGTCGCCATCGTTCGACTTCGACGCGACCGCAGCGTCCAGCGAGACTGCTGCTGCAGGAGCAATTCTCGAGCAGGTGTCGGTCGAGCGTGCCCTGAGCGAGTTCCTCGACTGGCAGCAAAGGCGTGCGGAGTGGAGTGAGGACTGGCAACGAGCCAGCGGCGTCAGCCTCCATACCGGCTACCTCACATCGACCGAGCTGGCCGAGCTCGGTCGAGAGGTCAACGAGCTCGTCTCCACCTACATGAACCGGCGGCCGGTCAGCGAAGGCGGCAGCCGAGTTGCCCATGCAGCGCCGGTCGACATCACCGTGGTGGTGGTGCCAGCCGGCCAGGCTCCGGAACCGGCCTGACGTGAGGGTCGTCTGGCAGACGCTGGGGCAGTACCGCGACCTCAGGCTGGTGCTCGCGGCCGGTCTGGTGTCCCTCACCGGTGACTGGATCTTGCAGGTGGGGGTCGCCTACCACGTCTGGGTGATCACCGGGTCGACGCTCGCGTCTGCGACCGTGCTCGTGGCGTCGTTCGTGCCGCAGGTTCTGCTGGGGTCGGTCGCGGGCGTGTTCGTGGACCGGTGGGATCGCAAGCGCACGATGGTCATCACCAACCTGCTCCAGGCGGTCGGGCTGCTCCCCTTGGTGCTCGTGGACAGCTCGAGCCGGGTCTGGCTCGTCTACGTCGTGATGTTGTGGGGCAGCTGTGTCGCGCAGTTCTTCATCCCCGCCGAGCAGGCGCTCGTGCCCCTGCTGGTGCCCGACGACCGGCTGGTTACCACCAACGCTCTCAACGGCCAGACCCGCGACGTGGCACGACTGGTGGGCTCGGCTGTCGGCGGGGCGGTCGTGGTCGCCGGTGGCATGACGGCGCTCGCGCTGGCTGACGTGGCCAGCTTCGTCGGAGCGGCTGCGCTTATCGTGATGGTTGCGCGGCCAGGTGGCGCCTCGGTCCGGGCCGCAGGTGCGGATCGGCCCGAGTCGCTGGGGCATCGGGTCCGGATGCTCGCCGGTGAGTGGGCCGACGGCGTGCGGGTGGCGACCCAACGCCGGGTTCTCCGCGTGATCTTCGTCTTCCTGCTGATCACGAGCACAGGTGAGGGCATCATGGGCACCCTGTTCGCCCCGTTCGTCAGGTCGTCGATCCACGGCACCGGCCAGGAGTACGGCCTGATCGTCTCGGTGCAGGCGATCGGCGGCATCCTCGGTGGCTTGGTGGCGGCTTCCATCGGCGACCGGGCGCGGGCCGGGCGCCTCTTCGGCTGGGGAGCCGTCGCGTTCGGGGCGATCGACTTCGTGATGTTCGTGTACCCGATCGCCTACGTCGCCGTCTGGCCGGCTGCGGTCTGCATGATCGCGGTGGGACTTCCGGGTGCCCTGCTGCTCGCCGGGGTGATGACGCTGCTACAGCGAAACACCGACGACACACACCGCGGGAGGGTCTTCGGCGCCCTCGGTGCGGTCGAGGGGGTGGCCGCCGTGATCGGTGCCGTGGTGGCCGGCGTTCTCGGTGGCCTCGTCGGCATCATCCCCGTGCTCGCGACCCAGGGGGCGGGGTACCTCGTGGCCGGAGTGGGGGTCGTGGTCGCCTTGCGCGACGAGCCTGACCTTCCGGCGGCTCTGCTCGAGTCGCAGGTCGCCGGTGGCGTCCCGTCCGGACCGACGGGACCGACGGTGCAGGAGGCAGGCGGCACCTCAACGTCGTGACCGCGAAGAAGGGGCGTCAGAACAGAACCGTGGCGAAGCGGGTGCGCTCGGCGAACCCTACGGTGGCGTACGCGCGGCGGGCGGCGACGTTGTGCTCATTGACGTAGAGCGAGACCACCGGAGCGATCTCACGCATCAGCTTGATCGACACGGCGGCCAGGCTCGGCGCGGCAATGCCCTGACCGCGATGTTCAGGTGCGACCCACACCCCCTGTACTTGGGTGGCCCTTGGCGTGACCGCACCGACCTCGGCCTTGAAGATCACGGTGCCGCCCTCGATGTGGGCGAAGGCCAGACCCTTCGCAATGAGTTGGGCCACCCTGGCCCGGTAGAGCTGGGCCCCGCCGTCGCGCTCGGGCGACACACCGACCTCCTCGGTGAACATGGCCACGCAGGCGGGGTAGAGGATGTCGAGCTCGTGCGGTCGGACCCGTCGCACCTTGCTGGACGGGTCGACCAGCGGCGGCGCACTCAGGGTCAGGAACGGTTGTCGCGGTCGGATCGACCTCGCCGGCCCCCAGGTGGGACCGAGAATCCGCCAGAGCTCGGCCACATCGGCGTGCGGTCCGATGATCGCTGAGCAGCGCCTTCCGTCCGCCAACGCCTTGGCCGCGAAGGCATGGAGTGCAGCCGGCGTTGCCTGTACAGGCATCAGGTTGGCCGCGGAGTGGCACATTGAGACGAGACCGCTCGCATCGTCGTAGCCCCAGATCTCACCGCCGAGCCAGCGCGAGTCGAGTCGGGTCAGCCGGACTCGGTGGTCGACGAACACATTGGTGATCGGGTCCTGGGCGAGCACCCGCTCGACTTCAGGCAGGTCGGCGGAGCTGAGCACGCGTACCCCGAGCTTGGTCCTGAGCGTCACCATCACCTCCCGGCCCTTTGCGTGTGAGCCTAACGCTGATCGACACGAGGAGACGGCTGCGATCTGACGGGTCGCCGATGCCGGAGGCTCCTCGATACTCCAGCCGTTTCGTCAAAGCGGGCTACAGCGGCCAAAACGGTGTCGGGCGCTACGGGAACAATCCGGTTCCTCGGCCCACCGGCAGCCCGGTATCCTCAAGCCTCCGGCCGCTCGATCCGAGGAGTTCCCGTGGCACTGCGCATGTCGACCCTGTTCCTTCGCACTCTGCGCGAGGACCCGGTCGACGCCGAGGTGCCGAGCCATCGTCTGCTCGTCCGGGCCGGCTACATCCGACGGGCCGCACCGGGGATCTACTCGTGGCTGCCTCTGGGCTTGCGGGTGCTGCGCAACGTCGAGCAGGTCGTCCGCGAAGAGATGGACGCGATCGGCGCCCAAGAGCTGCGGTTCCCCGCCTTGCTCCCACGCGAGCCGTTCGACGCGTCGGGGCGCTGGACCGAGTACGGCGCCAACATCTTCACCCTCGAGGACCGCAAGGGGGCCGAGTACCTGCTCGGGCCGACCCACGAGGAGATGTTCACGCTGACGGTGAAGGACATGTACTCCTCGTACAAGGACCTGCCCGTCATGCTGTACCAGATCCAGACCAAGTACCGCGACGAGCCGCGGCCGCGGGCAGGCATCCTGCGGGGGCGCGAGTTCGTGATGAAGGACTCCTACTCCTTCGACCTCAGCGACGAGGCCTTCCTGAAGTCCTACCAGGCGCATCGCGATGCCTACGTCAAGATCTTCGACCGGCTCGGCCTCGACTATGTCATCGTCGCGGCCATGTCGGGCGCGATGGGCGGCTCGGCGAGCGAGGAGTTCCTCGCCAGGTCAGAGGTCGGCGAGGACACTTACGTGCACTGCACCAACTGCGACTACGCCGCCAACGTAGAGGCAGTGCATGTCGCGGCGCCCGAGCCACAGCCGTACGACGACGCGCCGGCCGCCCATGCCGAGCAGACACCCGATACGCCCACGATCGAGACGCTGGTCGACTTCCTCAACCACACGTTCCCCCGCGACGATGGGCGGGCCTGGATCGCTGCTGACACGCTGAAGAACGTCCTCGTCATGGTGGTGCACGGCGACGGCACCCGCGAACCGCTGGCAATCGGCATTCCGGGCGACCGCGAGGTCGACCTCAAGCGCCTCGGTGCCCAGGTCGAGCCGGCAGAGATCGCCGCCTTCGACGGGGCCGAGTTCGCCAGGCACCCCGACCTCGTCAAGGGCTACATCGGCCCGGGCGCACTCGGGTTGACAGGCACCAGTGGGATCCGCTACCTGCTCGATCCCCGCGTGGTGACCGGTACCCGCTGGGTGACCGGAGCCAACCTCGCTGGCAGCCACGTCATCGACCTGGTCGCCGGCCGGGACTTCGAGGGCGACGGCCTCATCGAGGCGGCCGAGGTGCGCGACGGCGATCCCTGCCCCCGCTGCGGTCATCGTCTCGAGAGTGCGCGCGGCATCGAGATGGGGCACATCTTCCAGCTCGGCCACAAGTACTCCGACGCGCTCGATCTGCGCGTTCTCGACGAGCACGGCAAGCGCGTCGGGGTCACGATGGGCTCCTACGGTGTCGGTGTCTCACGGGCCGTCGCCGCGATCGTCGAGGCCTCGCACGACGAGGCGGGTATCTGCTGGCCGCGCGAGGTGTCGCCCGCCGACGTGCACATCCTGGCCACCGGCACGGAGTCGGCCGTGTTCGACGTCGCCGACCGGCTCGTGCTCGAGCTCGAGGCGGGTGGGCTGACCGTGCTGTACGACGACCGGCGAAAGGTGTCGCCAGGGGTGAAGTTCAAGGACGCCGAGCTGATCGGAGTACCCACGATCGTGGTCGTGGGGAGGGGCGTCGCCGATGGGCTTGTGGAGGTCAGAGATCGAGAAACCGGCCACCAGGCCGACGTTTCGATCGGGGTTGTCGCGAACCACCTACTGGGAGTCGTCGGTGGCCGTTGACGCGGTCCTGTTCGACTGGGGCGGCACGCTGACCCCATGGCACACGATCGACCCGGCCGCCGAGTGGCGGTCGGTTGCTGCTGTCGTCGCACCGGGCGAAGTCGACCGGGCCACTGCAGCGTTGATGGCAGCCGCCGAGATGGTCTGGGCCCGGTCCAGAGATGCGCACCTGAGCTCGACGCTCGAGGAGGTCTGCCGGCTTGCCGAGATCGACTACAGCGAACGGTCCTTCGACGGTTATCGAAGCTTCTGGGAGGCGTCGACGTACACCAGCCCCGACGCCGAGCCCTTGTTCGAGGCGCTCCACGCCGAGGGCATCAAGGTCGGTGTGCTGTCCAACACCTTGTGGCCGCGGCCCTGGCACGAGGAGTTCTTCGTGCGCGACGGTCTCGCGCATCTTGTCGACGGTGCGGTCTACACCTCCGAGATCGAGTGGACCAAACCTGCGCCCGAGGCGTTTCGAGCCGCGATGACCTCCGTAGCGGTGACCGACCCGACCAGGTGTGTCTTCGTAGGCGACCGACTGTTCGATGACATCTACGGCGCCCACGAAGTCGGCATGCGGGCGGTCTATGTGCCGCACAGCTCGATCCCAGCCAGTCAGGTGGGGCACTTCGAGGGTGAGCCTGATGCGGTGATCGATCGGCTGTCCGACCTGCTGCCCGTCATCGCCGCCTGGCGCTGACGGTTGAGCGTGGCTCTCGCCACGTTCGCCGACTTCGTTGTCACGTATCCCTTGAACTCAAGTTAACTTGAGGTTGCAGGCTAGTGGAATCAGCTCATCAAACCAGGGAGTGACACCATGCCTGTTGCCGTCATCACTGGGGCCTCCAAGGGCCTCGGGCGTGCTCTCAGCCTTTCGCTGGCATCGCGCGGATGGGTGCTGGTCATCGATGCGCGGAATACGTTCGACCTCAAGCGGGTCGCGGAGCAGGCGCGCGAGGCCGGCGCGGCTGACGTCGTACCCGTGACTGGGAATGTTGCGGAGCCTGAGCACCGCCTCGAGCTGCGCGACGTCGCGACCGAGCTGGGACCCCTCGATCTGCTGGTCAACAACGCAAGCATGCTGGGTCCGAGCCCGATGCCACGCCTGGCTGACTACCCGCTGGACCAGCTCGAGCAGGTGCTGGCGGTCAACGTGCTGGCCCCGCTCGCGCTCACCCAGCTGCTCGCCCCGAGCCTGCGTGCGGTGCCCGGCCGGATCGTCAACGTCACCTCGGACGCGGCTGTCGAGCCGTACGCGGGATGGGGAGGCTACGGAGCCTCGAAGTCGGCGCTCGAGCAGATGTCGGCGATCCTGGGCGCCGAAGAGCCCGCGATCCGGGTCTACGTGTTCGACCCAGGAGACATGCGGACCGACATGCACCAGGCTGCATTCCCAGGCGAGGACATCTCCGACCGGCCGCTACCTGAGACCGTCGTGCCCGCGCTGCTCAGGCTCGTCGACGACGACCTGCCGAGTGGTCGCTACCGCTCGGCAGTACTCGGGGAGGTGCAGGTCGCATGAGCGTCGCCACGAGCCCACGCGCGCAGACCACCTTCCGGTTGCCGGCGGGCGTCGAGGCCAGCGCGCCTCCCGAACGTCGGGGAGTTGCCAGGGATGGCGTCCGGTTGCTCGTCGTGGGGCCCGCGCAGATCCGGCATGTGGTCTTTCGAGACCTCACCGATCATCTCGACCCGGGTGACCTCGTCGTCGTCAACACCTCCGCAACCCTGCCGGCCGCCGTCGACGGGCGAGTGGGGGCGCTCCGCATCCCCGTGCACGTGGCGGCAGAGCTCGACGACGGCATGTGGGTGGTCGAACCGCGCCAACCCGACAACCGCGGCCCGCTGGCGGGCACGCGGCGTGGTCTGGCGATCGCGTTGGCGGGCGGGCGAACCGCGACGCTGACCGATCCCTACCCGGTCTCGGACGCCGAGACCAGCCGGTTGTGGCGGGCGCAAGTCGACCCGGCGACTCCGCGGTTGGAGTTTCTGAGCGACCACGGGCGCCCGATCCGCTACGGCTACCTGGAGGGGAGCTGGCCGCTCCGAGACTTCCAGACCGTCTACGCCGACGAGCCGGGCAGCGCCGAGATGCCCAGCGCCGGCCGGCCGCTCACCCGTCGGCTCCTCGTGCGCATGCTCGCGAAGGGGATCTCGGTCGCCCCCGTGCTGCTGCACACCGGCGTGTCCAGCCCGGAGAAGCACGAGCCGCCCGTCCCGGAGCCGTTCCAGGTTCCCGACAGCACGGCTTGCCTCGTACGCTCGGCGCGGCTCGCGGGTCGTCGCATCGTGGCCGTCGGCACGACCGTCGTCCGGGCCCTGGAGTCGGCGGTCTCGGAGGAGGGTGAGGTGGTCGCCGCGCGGGGCTGGACCGATCTCGTGCTCGGCCCGGATCAACCCGTCCGCGTCGTGACCGGCCTCGTGACCGGTCTGCACGAGCCCGAGGCGAGCCACTTGCTGCTGCTCGAGGCGGTGGCCGGAGCCGATCTGGTCCAGGCTGCGTACCGCGAAGCCGTTGCCGAGCGCTATCTCTGGCATGAGTTCGGGGACTCGATGCTCTTCTTGCCGTGAGCCAGCCTGCCGCGGCTCCGGGTCAGGGTCGGCCGAGCCCGGGCAATGCTTCGGGCTTGCCGCCCCAGTCACCGCGACGAACGGCGCACTCAGACATGGCCACGGCCCACGACCGCCGCGCCTGCCCGGTCGTCGAAGCCACCGCGACGCCGTACGGCGCTGTCACGCGGTCCTCGATCAGCCGGGCGAGCCGTCGGCACGAGCCGACGTCATTGACACGAAACGGAGTCGCGTACGACGGCTTGGCCGCCACCGGAGTCGCGCCGAGTCGTGCGATCAGCTCCGTCAGCGAGTCCCGCTGGCGTCGATGCGCCTGGTACGACAGCACGGCGAGTCGAGAGTTGGCTGACCCGGGCGCGGCCACCGCGAGCACTCCACCGAGCACGCCGTAGCCGTAGACGGCGGCATGCTCGGCCGCCAGACAGGACTGCAGTGAGTCGACGGCGTTCATCTGCTGGGGGCCAAGGTCTGGGCGTCGGCCGCGTGCGACGCCGCGACCGACGCGAGCAACCGGGCGAGCAGTCCCGAGTCGGCCGCCAGGCAGTCGGTAAGCCGATCGGCCTGGGCATCGGAGAATCGCCGGGCCAGGGTCGCGGCTGCGGATCCCGACCGGGGCACCGGCAGCGGTGACGATGACGAGCCGATCTGCCGAGGAGGCGGTCTCATCGCCTGCCGCAGAGCTCGTACATGCACGCGCTGCACCCGGATGAGCGGTGAGACCATCTGGTACAGGTGCGGGGAGCCCTGCTCTACCTCCTCGCAGAGAAGCAGCAGGCGCTGCTCGTCGCGGATGGCGGCCGCCAGCAGGGCGACGTCGGCATCGCTCACGGTGGGGGATGTCGCAGCAGCCGGGCGAGTCGGTGGAGTGGGGGCGGACTCCGAGATCGTGCACCCGGTGAGCACCGCGTACCCGAGCGTCGCCGCGGCACCGGCGCGCCCCAGGAACGCGCGCCTGGTCCACGACCGGGGAGTGCTCACGGAGGCGACCGTACCTCAGCCCGGATCCACTGCTCTCCGCCTGTTGCGCGCCACCATGCGGGCGCGTCGGCTGTGTTGCCGACACTCGACAGACGTCCGGTCTGCCATCGCGTCGGCGCCCTGACATCACACCCACCCGTACATCACACCCCACCTCGTGACGCTCACGACGCCGGCTATCGGGAGGTCCCGGGCGCAGGCATCGCACGGCTGATCCGCAGTCCGCACGCGGCGCAGGAGAAGAGCAACCCGGCGGATGACGGCTCGTGGTCACGGTCGTGACCACGAG